>CAYWMY010000160.1:0-6947 GCA_964459405.1 uncultured Steroidobacteraceae bacterium
GTGCTGAAGAGCGCGCTCGAGCGCCATCATCCGGAGCTGCGCGGCGCTGGCCGCCACGGCCAGCGCACGGCTATGCTCTGAAGCCTCGTGAACCTGCTGAATCTGCGCGCCGACCGCCCGATCCCGATGAACCTGGCCACCTGGCTGGGCGGTGGCAGCGTCCTCATCGTGCTGGTCTCGCTCGGCCTGATGGCGCTCGCCTGCTCGCTGCTGGTGAGCCGCCTGGTCGAGGCGCAGGCACTCGCGCGCGCCGAGTTCGCGGTCACGTCGGCGCGCGAGGCGTTGCGCCGGGTTGGCGAGGATCGCCTGACCGATGCGCGCGTGCTGGCCGAGCGCCCGACATTGCGGCGGCTGCTCGCCGAGGACGACCTGCGCGGTCTCGACGGCTTCCTGCGGCGCTATTGCTACACGAGCCGCGCGGAGGTCTGTGCGGTGCTCGGTCCCGGCGGGCCGGTGCTGACCGCGGGACCCGCGGTGCCCTGGGATGCGGTCGCGCAAGCGCTGTCCGAACAGGGCGAGCGTTTCTCACTCGCGCCGCGCGACGGAGGCGCGGTGCTGTTCGGCGCCTCCGCACCGGTGGTGGACATGCCGGGCCTGCGCGCCGTGACGGTGTCGCGCGCCGACGGCGCGCTGCTCGGCGACATCGGCCGGGAACTCGGTGCGGCGGTGGTGCTGATGAACTTTGCCACCTACACCGCGCCGGACCGCGATCCGCTGACGCCGCTGCACAGCCTGGCGCTGGCCGGGGCTGCGCCGGCCGCGCAGTTCGTGCCCGCGCTCGATGCCTATGTCGGCAGCATGGTCGTCGCGAATCCGGTCGGTGAGCGCGTCGGTCTGCTCGAGGCACGCCTGCCCGCCGTGGACTTCCGCGCGCAGACCCGCAGATTCCGGGTCCTGCTCGCGCTGGCGACGGCGCTGGTCGCGCTGGGCGCCGGTGTCGGCGGCTGGCTGTTCGGCAAGCGGCTCGCGCGCCCGGTCACACTGCTCGGCGACGCCGCGCAGCAGATCGGTCGCGGCGACTTCAGCGCCGCGATCCCGGTCGCCGGTCCGCGCGAGGTGGCAACCCTCGGCCAGACCATGGACGACATGCGTCGCAACCTGGTCGAGCTGGTCGACGCACTGCGGCGCCGTGAGGCGGAGATGCGCATCGCGCGGCGCGCGCGCGACGCCGTGCTAGGCAACATCTCGCACGAGTTCCGCACGCCGCTCGCGGCGCAGCTGGCGTCCATCGAACTGCTGCGCGACGGGCTGGAGCGCCTCGATCCGCCGGCGCAGCGCGAACTGCTGTCGAACGTCGAGCGCGGCGTGCGGCGCCTGATGCACCTGATCGACAACCTGCTCGAGAGCGTGCGCATCGAGTCCGGCCAGCTGTCCATCCGGCACCAGTCGGTGTTCCTGTTGGAGTTCGTGCGCGACGCGGCCGAGTGGATGCTGCCGCTGCTCAAGCAGCGCGGCCGCGATCTCGGCCTCGAGCTCGGCGATGAGCCCTGCGTGGTCGTCGGCGACCGCCAGCGCCTGGTGCAGGTGCTGGTGAACCTGCTGTCGAACGCCTCGAAGTTCGCGCCGGAGAAGTCGTTGATCCGCATCGGCGGCGAGCCGCGTGACGGCCGCTTCGCGCTATGGGTCGAGGACGAGGGGCCGGGCTTCCCCGATGCCGATCCGGCGCCGCTGTTCGAGCGCTTCCGCCGTGGTACGGGCGAGGAGCCGGATGCGCCGGGACTCGGTCTCGGTCTCGCGATCGTGAAGTCGATCGTCGAGCGGCACGACGGCGGTATCGTCGCGGAACGTACCACCTCCGGTCGCACACGCTTCACGCTCACACTGCCGCTGGAGGATGACGCATGAAGATCCTGCTCGTCGACGATGACGAGGACATGCTCGCCGTCACCGGCTTCGCGCTGGCGAATGCCGGCTTCGTCGTCGTCAAGGCGAATTCCTACGGCACGGCGCTCGGCATGTTCCGCGCCGAGTGCCCCGATCTCGCGCTGCTCGACATCAATCTGCCCGGCGGTTCGGGCTTCGACCTGTGCGCCGCGCTCCGGCGCGACTCGCGGCTGCCGATCATGATGTTGACGGTGCGCGGCGAGGAGACGGACCTGGTGCGCGCGCTGGAGCTCGGCGCCGACGACTACCTGACGAAGCCGTTCAGTCCGCGCACGCTGGTGGCGCGCGTGAAGGCGCTGCTGCGCCGCGCGGGACAGGACGCCGTGGATCGCAGCGAGGCCGGCGCCTTTGCGCTGGACGCGGACGGGCTGTCGCTCTCGATCGAGGGTGCGGGCAGCTTCAAGGTGACGCCGCTGGAGGCGCGGCTGTTGCAGCTGCTGATCGCGCAGGCGGGGCAGGTGGTGCCGACAGACCGGCTGCTGGCTCATGTCTGGGGCCATCGGGCCGGCGGCGACCGGCAGCTGCTGAAGCAGCTCGTGCACCGCCTGCGGCAGAAGATCGGGGAGGATCCCGAATCGCCGCGCTGGCTCGAGACCGTGACCGGTGCGGGCTACCGGCTGCGCCCGTAGTTCAACCGCACCATCGGGAAATGGGGGTATTCACCATTCCCTGCACCAACGCCCGCTGACGCGCGGGCGCGCAGGCGGGTCGCCGAGTCGAGCGCAAGGACTTTCCGCGAGACGAGGCGAGCGCGCCGTTGCAGCCCGCGCGTCCCACCTCACGCCCCGCAGGAAATGGCGAATGCCCCGTTTCCCGGCTGTCAGCCGCTCAGATCCTCGCCGGTCGCGAACGGGCTGCGGCGGTAGCCGTACGACAGGTACACGACCAGGCCGACCACGGCCCAGCCGACGAACAGCATCTGCGTGAACAGCGACAGTGACGCGAACAGGTACATGCTGCCGAAGATCGCGAGCGGCCCGACCACCCAGATGCCCGGCGTACGGAACGTGCGGGGCCGCTCCGGCTCCGTGCGCCTGAGGATCAGCACGCCCACCGCGACGGTCATGAACGCGAACAGCGTGCCGGTGTTGGACACGTCGGCGAGCTGACCGACCGGGAAGAACGCCGAGGCCACGGTCACGGCCGCGCCCGTGATCACCGTCACCACATAGGGCGTCTTGAACCTCGGGTGAACCTTGCTCAGGAACTCCGGCAGCAGCCGGTCGCGCGACATCACGAAGAAGATGCGCGTCTGGCCGTAGAGCATGATCAGGATCACGGAGGGCAGCGCCAGGAACGCGGCGAGCCCGATCAGGCGCGAGACCTGCGGCCAGCCGATCTCGCGCAGCACGAAGGCGAGCGGTTCGTCGCTGCAGGCGAGCATGCCCGCACGCGCGGCCTGCTGGCAGGCAGCGGCGAGTTCGCGACTCCCCGGCGCCAGTCCGTGGCCCACGCCGTCCATGACCGGCTGCGCACCGATGGCGCCGATGGCGCCGGCCGACACCAGCACATAGAACACCGTGCAGATCACCAGGCTGCCGATCAGCCCGAACGGCACGTTGCGCTGCGGATTGCGGGTCTCCTCGGCCGCAGTCGACACCGCGTCGAAACCCACGTACGCGAAGAAGATCGAAGCGGCCGCGGCCGAGACACCCGACATGCCGAGCGGCGCGAACGGTTCGAAGTTCTCCATGCGGATCACGGGCCACGCCAGCGCGACGAACAGCGACAGCGCCACGACCTTGATCACCACGAGCACCGCGTTCACCGTCGCGCTCTCGCGCGTGCCGATGTACAGCAGCGACGTGACCGCGAGCGCGATGAAGACGGCCGGCAGGTTGATGAAACCGCCCGCGAAGTAGCCCTTGCTCAGCGCGAACGGTATGTCCACGCCGAAGGTGGTCTCGACGAGCGGCACGAAGTAGTTCGACCAGCCGACCGAGACGGCGCTCGCCGCGACCGCGTACTCGAGGATCAGTGCCCAGCCGACCACCCAGGCGACCAGCTCGCCCATGACCGCGTAGGAATAGGTGTAGGCCGAGCCCGACACCGGGACCATGGCCGCGAGTTCCGCGTAGCAGAGTGCCGTCACGGCGCAGACGAAACCCGCGATCACGAATGACAGCATCATCCCGGGACCGGCCTTCTGGGCCGCTTCCGCCGTCAGCACGAAGATGCCGGTGCCGATGATGGCGCCGACCCCCAGCATCATCAGATGGAAGCCCCCCAGGGAGCGGTGCAGGCTCTTCTTCCCGGCATTCGCAATGATCGCGTCGAGCGGCTTGACTCGCCAGAACATGCGGCATCTCCGTGCACGTCGGACGGCCGGATCATACCGGAACCGCGCGCGCCGTCATTTGCGCGAGGCGACGGTCAGCTCCAGTCGATCCAGCCGAGATGCCACGAGACCAGCACCGCGATGCCGAAGACGATGCGGTACCAGGCGAACCACTCGAACGAGTGCCGGCTCACGAACCGGATCAGCACCCGCGTCGCGGCGAAGGCCGAGAAGAACGACACGATCGCGCCGAGCGCCAGTGCCAGCGGGTCCACCGCGGCCAGCGCCGGCCCTTCCTCGAGCAGTTCGTAGACGGTGGCCGCCAGCAGCGTCGGGATGGCGACGAAGAACGAGAACTCGGCGGCCAGGGTACGCGACATGCCGAGGAACAGTCCGCCGATGATCGTCGCGCCCGAGCGGCTCGTGCCGGGGATCAGTGCCAGCGCCTGGAACAGGCCGAGCTTGAGCGCGTGATGAAAGCGCAGCTGCTCCGCGTTCTGCAGGTGCTGGCTGTGTTCGCGCCGCTCCGCCCACAGGATCACGAGCCCGCCCGCGATCAGCGCGATCGCAACGGGTATCGGCCCGAACAGCGCGGCTTTGATCGCGCTGCCGAACAGCAGGCCCAGCACCGCGAGCGGCACGAAGGCGACGAACAGGTGCAGGAAGAAGCGGCGCGACGCGGCGTCGTCGCGCACCGAGACGGCCGTACGCCACAGCCGCGCGCGGTACTCCCAGCAGACCGCGAGGATCGCCGCACCCTGGATGATGACCAGATAGGCATCCACGCCGGCACCCTCGAGGCCCAGCAGCGAACGCGTGAGGATCAGGTGTCCCGTGCTCGAGATCGGCAGGAACTCGGTGATGCCCTCGACCAGGCCGAGGACGACGGCTTCCAGCCAGTTCACGCCAGCCTCGCGGGATGCATGCGGTCAGTGCTGCCGGTCCGCGGGCAGGTCGGGGTCGTGCAGCTTCACGGGCCGGCCACGATCGCGGATACGCATGTTGACCATCTCGACGCCGAACGAGAACGCCATCGCGAAGTACAGGTAGCCCTTCGGGATGTGCATCTCGAAGGCCTCGCCCGTCAGCGCCACGCCGACCAGGATCAGGAACGCCAGCGCCAGGATCTTGATGGTCGGGTGCCGCTCGATGAACTCGTTGATCGGCGCAGCCAGGAACATCATCACGCCGACGGCGATCACGATCGCGGCCACCATGATCTCGATGTGCTGCGCGAGACCGACGGCCGTGAACACAGAGTCCAGCGAGAACACGATGTCGATGACGGCGATCTGCACGATCACGGCGAGGAACTTCGCGCGCGCGTTGAACTTGTGCGTCTCGTGCGCGCCCTCCAGCGCACCGTGGATCTCGCTGACGCTCTTGGCCAGCAGGAACAGTCCGCCCGCCAGCAGGATGAGATCCCGGCCGGAGATCTCCTGCTCGAACACCGTGAACAGCGGAGTCGTGAGCCGGATCAGCCATGTGATCGAGAACAGCAGCGCGATGCGCGTCAGCATCGCGAGCGCGAGCCCCAGCGTGCGGGCCCGCGGCTGCTGCGCCTTCGGCAGCCGCGCGACCAGGATCGACAGGAAGATGATGTTGTCGATGCCGAGCACGATCTCCAGCACCGCCAGCGTGAGGAACGACAGCCACGCCTGGGGATCCACCAGCAGTTCCATCATTGCGGCACGACTCCGTCGTCAGCTCGATGGCGGGGCGCCATCAGGGCAACGCATCCACTTCCCGCTTGCGCTCGGCCGTCATGAAATCGCGATGCGACGCGCCCAGGTCGAGCGCGATGGCACCCGCCACGTAGATGGACGAGTAGGTGCCGATGACGATGCCCACCGCCAGGGCCAGCGAGAAGCCGCGCAGCGCCTCACCGCCCAGGAACAGCAGCGCCAGCACCGAGCTCAGCGCCGCGCCGGCGACGATGATGGTGCGTCCCAGCGTCTCGTTGATGGCGGCGTTCATGACCTCCACGGGCGTTGCCTTGCGCATGATCACGAACCGCTCGCGCATGCGGTCGAAGATGACGACGGTATCGTTGACCGAATAGCCGAGGATCGTGAGCAGCGCCGCCACCACGTTCAGGTCGAAGGGCATGCCCAGCGCCGCGACGACGCCGAGCGCCACGATCGGATCGTGCATCGAGGCGACGATCGATCCGACGCCGAAACGCCAGCGGAAACGCAGGCCGATGTAGATCAGCACCAGCATCATGGTCATGAACAGGGCCAGCGCCGCCTGCTCCCCGACTTCCCGGCCCACCTGCGGACCGACGAGCTCCGTGCGCCGCAGCTTCACGCCGGGATCGACGGTGCCGAGCGCCGCGAGCACTCGCGCCTGCAGCTGCTGCGCGGCGGGACCTTCCGCGGGCGGCAGCCTGACCAGCAGGTCGCTGGCGGTACCGAAATGCTGGACCTGCACGTCCTCGATGCCCGCGGTCTCGAGTGCGTCGCGGACCTGCTCGAGGTCGGCGGCAGACTGGAAACCGACCTCGATCACGACGCCGCCGGTGAAGTCCACGCTCATGTTCAGGCCGCGGAACATCACGATGCCGATGGAACCCAGCACCATCAGCAGCGACAGCACGTACCAGTACCGCCGCAGCTCCATGAAGCGGATGTTCGGGACCTTCTTGAAGAATTCCATCGATCGCCCCTCAGATCGCCAGCGCCTTGATCCGGCGCCGGCGGCCGTAGAAGAGGTGGATCAGCGCGCGGCTGCCGAGCAGGGCCGTGAACATCGACGCCACGATGCCGATGCACATCGTGACGGC
>CAYWMY010000161.1:0-6907 GCA_964459405.1 uncultured Steroidobacteraceae bacterium
TACCTGGGAGGTGCCGGCACCGATCCTGCGCTGCAGGCCATGCCCCACAGCAAGTCGCTCGAGTTCATCACGGGCTACCTCGTCGAGAAGGCGCTGGCCGTGGACAACGTGTTCGTGTTCCTGATGCTGTTCACTTACTTCGCGGTGCCGCAGGAATTCCAGAAACGCGTGCTGATGATCGGCATCCTGGGCGCACTGGTGCTGCGCGCCGTCATGATCCTGGTTGGCGCCTGGGCGATCAGCCGCTTCCACTGGATCCTGTATGTGTTCGGCGTGTTTCTGGTGTTCACGGGCGTCAAGATGTGGTGGGCCGCCGGCCAGGAGCCGGATCTCGACGCCAACCCCGCGCTGAAATGGATCCGCAGGCGCATCCGGATCGCACCGCACTTCGACGGTGAGCGTTTCACGACGACCGTCGACGGTGTGCGCATGGCCACGCCGCTCGCCATCGTCGTCATCCTGGTGGGCATCGTCGACGTGATCTTCGCCGTTGATTCCATTCCCGCCATCTTCGCCATCACCACCGACACCTTCATCGTGCTGACGTCCAACGTCTTCGCCATCCTCGGCCTGCGCGCGATGTATTTCCTGCTCGCCGGCATGCACGCACGCTTCCACCTGCTGTCCTACGGCCTGGCGCTGGTGCTGGTACTCATCGGCACGAAGATGCTGCTGATCGACGTCTACAAGATTCCCGTCGTCTGGTCGCTGGGTGTCACAGCCGGCATCCTCGCCAGTGCGATGGTGTTGTCGCTGATGATTCCGCCAGCGGATGCGGCCCCTCGCGGCGCCTACCCGTTCCCATCGAAGCGGAAGAGAACGGACGGCGAGCGCGAACCGCCATCCTGAACCGCCCGGGCACCCGCCGTGCGGGTTGCAGCACCGGATCTGCGAGCTATCCTGCTCGTTGAAGGAGGGCATCATGACTCATTCACCTGCAGTGTCGTTTGTCACCATCATCGAATCCCTGTGGAGGCGGCTCATCGGCGCTGTCGCTGATGACAACGCCGTCGGGACGCTCACGTGGGCGGACGTGCTGGCGATTGCCAGCTGCCTGGCGCTTGCGCTCATGTGCACCATCGTCGCGGCCTGGTTCGTGCGTCGCTGTGCACGCGCTTCCGACGATGGCACGCTGCTGCACGAGTCGCTGCGTCACGTGGTGCGGGCGCTGAGCAAGCCGCTCCATGTGATGATCTGGGCCTCCGGACTGTATTTCGCCGTCACGCCGATTGTCGCGCTCACGGGCCCGGGAGGGCACGCCGGGTCCATTCAGGCCCTGTCGGAGCTCGTGTTCGATCTCGCGCTCTTCGTGATCGTGTTCTGGCTGGCGATCCGCGTCACTCGCGTGCTCGACGAGCGGCTCACCCTGTGGGCAGCGAACAGTGACAACAGACTGGACGATTTCGTCCTGCCGCTCATCGGAAGGAGTCTGCGCATCCTGGTTCCGGTGGTCAGCGTCATCATGGCGCTGCCACTGCTGCACGTGCCGGCGCGTTTCGATGCAGCGGTCGGGAAACTCAGCAGCGTCCTGCTGATCGCTGCGCTGACGGGCATTCTGCTGCAGGCCGCGCATATCGGTGCGCGGGCCATACTCGCCGGTCATGACGTCAAGGCATCGGACAATCTGCGCGCCCGCAAGATCCACACCCAGGTGGGGATCATGACGAAGGTGATCGATGTCGTGATCGTGCTCATTGCCATCGCATCGGTCCTGATGCTCTTCGAAGAAGTGCGTCGCCTGGGTACGAGCCTCCTCGCTTCGGCGGGCGTGGCGGGAATCATCCTCGGAATGGCCGCGCAGAAGACCATCGCAAATCTGCTCGCGGGCTTCCAGATTGCCCTGGCACAGCCCATCCGGGAGGACGATGTGCTGATCGTCGAGGGCGAGTGGGGACGGGTGGAGGAAATCACGCTGACCTTCGTGGTCGTGCGCATCTGGGATGAGCGGCGGCTGATACTGCCGCTCAGCTACTTCATCGAGAAACCGTTCCAGAACTGGACGCATACGTCCGCGAGTCGGCTGGGGTCGGTCTATCTCTGGGTCGACTACACGTTTCCGGTCGAGGAAGGGCGCGAGGCACTCAAGGGCATCATCGAAGGCAATCCGCTCTGGGACGGGCGTTTCTGGAATCTCGTGGTCAGCGATGCCACGGAGCGAACGATGCAGATCCGCGTGCTGGCAACGGCAAAGGACGCGCCGACCGAATGGAACCTGCGCTGCGATATCCGCGAGAAGTTCATTGCATTCATCCGTGACCGCCATCCGGGCAGCCTGCCGCAGGCACGACTGCAGTCGAGCAGTCGTTCCAGCGCCGCGACGCCGGCGTGAGCGGTGGTGATTGCCGCGCGCGCGGGCCGCACCGTTCGCATCGCCATCCAGCCCCTGCAGGCCGCCCTCGGCGCACTGAGGCACGGGCCTTCGGCATCACCTGTGACTGACCGCCCCTCTCGACTTCGCCAGCCCGCCCTGCTCCAATGCGGACATGCCTTCCGCCTCCCTGATGGTGCGCCTCCTGCGAATTGCGGTCATTGTCATCCTGCTCACGGCGGTGGCCTATGTGCTGTGGAAACGGTTTGCCGCCAGCGACGCGGAGGCCGGGCTCGCCAGCGGCAACGGCCGTATCGAGGCCGTGGAGATCGACGTCGCCACGAAGGGTGCGGGACGCCTGCAGGAACTCCTGGTCCAGGAGGGAGAATTCGTCACCGCCGGCCAGGTGCTGGCACGCATGGATACCCAGTCGCTGCAGGCACAGCTGCTGCAGGCCCAGGCCCAGGCCCGGCAGGCCGAAGCGAGTCTTGCGACGACGCGCAGCCAGGTGGCTCAACGCCAGAGTGAGCGGGCGGCGGCGCAGGCGGTGGTGAGACAGAGGCAGGCGGAACTCGACGCCGAGCAGACCCGCGCGCAGCGCATCGCCGCGCTCGCACAGCGTGGCGACATCTCGCAGCAGGCCGCGGACGATGCGCGCGCGGCGGTGGACACGCGCAGCGGCGCGCTCGCCACCGCGCGGGCCCAGCTCGCGGCTGCCGAGGCGGCGATCGTCAGTGCCCGCAGCCAGGTCACCGCGGCCAGCTCAGCCATCGAGGCGGCCCGCGCAACCGTCGTGCGCGTGCAGACGGAGATCGACGACAGCGTGCTGAGGGCGCCACGCGAGGGGCGCGTGCAGGTGGTCGTCGCGCGCCCCGGCGAAGTGCTCGGTGCCGGTGGCCGGGTGCTGAACATCGTCGACCTCACCGAGGTCTACATGACCTTCTACCTGCCGACCAGCGCAGCGGGCCGCATCGCGCTCGGCTCCGAGGCACGCATCGTGCTGGACGCCGCTCCGGAATTCGTGGTGCCGGCGAAAATCTCCTATGTGGCCGACGTCGCGCAGTTCACGCCGAAGACAGTCGAGACGGCAGCTGAACGCGAAAAGCTGATGTTCCGCGTACGCGCACAGATCCCGCGAGAGCTGCTGCGCAGTTACATCCACGAGGTGAAGACCGGGTTGCCGGGCGTGGCTTACGTCCGCTCCGATCCTTCGCTGCCATGGCCCGACCACCTGCAGGTGAAGCTGCCGCAATGACTGCCGTGGCGCGCCTGGCCGGCGTGACACTCCGTTACAAGGACGTCACGGCGCTCGACGTCCCACGTCTGGAACTGCCCGCCGGCGCCGTGGCCGGGCTCATCGGGCCGGACGGCGTCGGCAAATCGAGCCTGCTGTCGCTGGTGGCCGGTGCCCGCGCGCTGCAGCACGGAGAGCTCGAGGTGCTCGGCGGGAACATGCGCGATCGGCAGCACCGCCGGGATCTTCATCCCCGCATCGCCTACCTGCCCCAGGGCCTGGGCCGCAACCTGTACCCGACGCTCTCGGTCTTCGAGAACGTGGATTTCTTCGGCGGCCTCTTCGGGCTGCCACCGGCCGAGCGCCGCCACCGCATCGGCTCGCTGCTGGAGGCCACGGATCTGGCCGACTTCGCCGGCCGCCCCGCCGGGAAGCTCTCCGGCGGCATGAAACAGAAGCTCGGCCTCTGCTGCGCCCTGATCCACGATCCGGACCTGCTGGTGCTCGACGAGCCCACGACCGGTGTGGATCCACTCTCCCGCCGCCGCTTCTGGGAGCTCGTGGAAGGCATCCGCGCCAGCCGGCCGGGCATGAGCGTGCTCGTGGCCACCGCCTACATGGAGGAGGCGGCACGCTTCGACTGGCTCTGCGCCATGGATGCCGGCCGCGTGCTGGCCACCGGATCTCCCGACGAGCTGCTCGCGCGCAGCGGTCGCAGCAGCCTCGAAGCGGCCTTCATCGACCTGCTGCCGGAGGCCCGCCGCGCCGGCCATGCGCCGGTACTCGTCCTGCCGCGGCGACCGGGCGACGAGGACTCCATCGCCATCGAGGCACAGGACCTGACGATGCGCTTCGGAGAGTTCACGGCGGTGGATCATGTGAGCTTTCGCATCCGGCGCGGGGAGATCTTCGGCTTCCTCGGCTCCAATGGCTGCGGCAAGACCACAACGATGAAGATGCTGACCGGCTTGCTGGCGGCCAGTGAGGGACGCGCCTGGCTCTTCGGCCAGCCGGTGGATCCCCACGACCTCGCGACACGCCGGCGTGTCGGCTACATGACCCAGGGTTTCTCGCTCTACGGCGAACTGACGGTGCGCCAGAATCTCGAGCTGCACGGGCGGCTCTTCAGCCTGCCGGAGCCGCGCGTGCGTGAGCGCGTCGAAGCCCTGGCCGAGCGGTTCGGGCTGCGCGCCCTGCTCGACGAACTGCCGGGCAAGCTGCCGCTCGGCCAGCGCCAGCGCCTGTCGCTGGCGGTCGCGTTGATCCACGAGCCGGAACTGCTGATCCTGGACGAGCCGACGTCGGGCGTGGATCCGGTCGCCCGCGACGCGTTCTGGCGCGAGCTCGTCGCACTGGCGCGCGAGGACGGGGTGACGATCTTCATCTCCACGCACTTCATGAACGAGGCCGAACGCTGCGATCGCATCTCCTTCATGCACGCCGGCAAGGTGCTGGTGAGCGACACACCGACGGCGCTGATCGCGCAACACGGCGTCCACACACTCGAGGATGCCTTCGTCGCCTGCCTGCAGGAAGCCACCGGGGAGCCGCCGGAACGCACACTGCCGGCGATGTCGGCCCTGCACGCCTCGTCCGGCCGGGACGGTGGCTGGCGGCGGCACTTCGATCCCCGGCGCATGCTCGCCTACATGAGTCGCGAGGCACGCGAGCTGCGCCGCGACCGTATCCGGCTGACCCTGGCGGGCCTCGGCAGCGCAATCCTGATGTTCGTGCTCGGCTACGGCATCAGCATGGACGTGGAGAACCTGAGCTTCGCGGTGCTCGACCGCGACAACACCTCGCTGAGCCGCGACTATGCCGACACGCTTGCCGGTTCACGTTACTTCACGCAGCAGCCGGCGGCGGCCGATGAGGCGGACATCGATCGCCGGATGCGGGAGGGACGGCTGAGCCTCGCCCTGGAGATCCCGGAGGGCTTCGCTCGCGATGTGGCACGCGGCGAGTCCGTGCAGATCGGCGCGTGGATCGACGGCGCGATGCCACAGCGGGCGCAGACGGTCATGGGCTATGTGCAGGGCATGCACCAGCACTGGCTGCTGGCGCGCGCGCGCGAGGCGCTCGGCGACGCTGCGCTCGCCGCGGACTTCCGCATCGAAACCCGGTTCCGCTACAACCCCAGTGTCCGCAGCCTCAATGCCATCGTGCCCGCCATGATTCCGCTGCTGCTGCTGCTGATCCCGGCCATCCTCTCGGCCCTCGCGGTGGTGCGGGAGAAAGAGCTGGGATCCATCGTGAATCTCTACGTCACACCGGTCACCCGCCTGGAGTTCCTGCTGGGCAAGCAGTTGCCGTACATCGCGGTGGCGATGGCGAACTTCCTGCTGCTGACGCTCCTCGCCATCACTGTGTTCGGCGTGCCGCTGAAGGGCAGCTTCGCGACGCTGGCGGCGGCGGCGGGGCTCTACGTCGTCTCGGCCACCGCGCTCGGCCTCTTCATTTCGGCCTTCGTCCGCAGCCAAGTGGCGGCGCTGTTCGGCACAGCGGTGCTGACCATCCTGCCGGCGGTGCAGTTCTCCGGGATACTGAACCCGGTCTCGTCCCTCGAAGGTCTCGCGGCCCTGATCGGCCATGCCTGGCCGACGACGCACTTCATCACGGTCGCCCGCGGCACCTTCGCCAAGGGCCTCGGCTTCCAGGACCTGCAAGCCGCATTCCTGCCCCTGGTGCTCGCCATCCCCGTGATCGTCGGGCTGGCCGTGCTGGCGCTGCGCAAGCAGGAGCGCTGAGATGCGCGGCAAGGGAAACTTCCTCCACCTGACGGCCAAGGAGCTGCGCAGCCTGCTGCGCGACCCGATGCTGCTGGCGCTCATCGTGTATGCCTTCAGCGCGGCGATCTATGTCGCCGCGACGGCGATGCCGGAACCGCTGAACAGTGCTGCCATCGCGATCATCGACGACGACGCCACGCCGCTGTCGGCACGGATCGCCGATGCCTTTTACCCGCCGCGCTTCCTGCCACCCCGGTTCATCACCACCGCCGAGATGGACGCCCGCATGGACGCGGGCGTGGATACCTTCGCGCTGCACGTGCCTGCAGGTTTCCAGCGCGACCTGCTGACCGGACGCTCACCGGCGCTGCAGCTGAACGTCGACGCGACGCGAATGAGCCAGGCCTACACCGGCAGCACGTACATCCAGGGCATCGTCACCGGTGAGCTGCAGGAGTATCTCGAGCGCGAGCGACGCCTGGACAGCCCGCGGGTCGACCTTGCGCTGCGCGCCCGCTTCAACCCGGAACTGGACGATCGCTGGTTCGGATCGGTGATGGAACTGATCAGCAACATCACCATGCTGTCGATCATCCTCACCGGCGCTGCGCTGATCCGCGAGCGCGAGCACGGCAC
>CAYWMY010000162.1:0-6884 GCA_964459405.1 uncultured Steroidobacteraceae bacterium
GGAGACCCATAAAATGCTGGCCTTTTCCACGGACGCCATCCGATGACAGCCCGAATCTCTGCTCTCCTGATCGCGTCGCTGCTCTCGGGCTGCGCCACCAGGCAGCAGACGGCGCCCTCGCCGCGCGACCCGTTCGAGCGCATGAACCGCGGTGTGTACCGTTTCAACGATGCCATGGACCGCGCTTTCCTCAAGCCCGCGGCCAAGGGCTATCGCGCGGTGGTGCCGGCGATTGCCCGCAAGGGCATCGGCAACGCACTGTCGAACCTGTCGTACACCACCACGCTGGTCAACAATATCCTGCAGCTGAAGCCCGCTCGCGCGATGGAGGATCTGACCCGACTGATCGTCAACACGACCATCGGCGTGGCCGGCCTCTGGGATCCGGCGTCGAAGATGGGCATCCCGCGCAATGACGAGGACTTCGGCCAGACGCTCGGTCGGTGGGGCGTACCCTCCGGTCCGTATGTCATGCTGCCGTTCTTCGGACCCTCTACCGTGCGCGACGCGCCGAGCCTCGCGGTGGACGTCATGGTCACGGATGGCAGCCATTACATCGAGGAGGACAAGGTCCGCTACTCGGTGCTCGGCCTCGAGGTCCTGGATCTGCGCGTGGCGCTGCTGCCGCTGGATGAGACACTGGCGGGCACCTATGACCCCTACGCCTTCATCCGCAACGCGTATCTGCAGCGCCGCGACTATCTCGTCAAGGATGGGGCCGTTGAGGAAGAACCGCTGGAGGATCCGGGATTCGAGGATCCGGAACTCGAAGACCCTGCGGAGGAGGCAGCGCCTGAGGCCGCGAGCGTCGAGTCCGACAGCGGACCGGCAGCGACGCTCATCGCGGCGCCGGGTGGCGCATCGTAACGACCGCGGCGCACGGCCCGCGAGCGCGGGCGGGGCATTCACGCCCGGGTCGCGTCCCGCGCCGGTCCGCGGGACAGGACACTACGCTTCGGCCGCCCTCAGTACGGCTTCGACGTCGCAGATTCCGGACATCGCGGCCAGCATGGGCGGGATCGAGTGCAGCCGCAGACGCCGGCCATGCAGCTTCGCCCCCCGCACCCACTCGAGCAGTACCGCAAGGCCGGCGCTGTCGGCCGCGTCCACGCCGGACAGATCGATCTCGACGCTGGCGGCCGCAGAGCACAACCGATCGCCAGCCGCGAGCGCGCTCGCGGCTGTCTCGAGCGTGAGCGCGCCCGAGACGGCGAAGCGGCCCTCGCCGCGCGGCTCGATGCGATACTGAGCCCCCGCATTTTTCACGTGGCCCGACCCTGCGCGGAGGCTCATGCCTTGGACGGACTCGCCTTCTCAGGCGTCTCGGACTTGCGGTTCTCGGCCTCGAGTCGCGCGATCACCGCTTCGAGGCCCTTCTGCTCGATCTCGGCACCGAAATCGGTGCGGAAGTTCTTCACGTACGAGATCCCCTCGATCGTGACGTCCCAGGCCTTCCAGCCCTTCGGCGTGCCACGCACCGAGTAGTTCACCGGCACGCGCGTCCCGTCATCGCGGCGGATCTCCGTGCGCACGGTCGCATGCCCGCTCGCCAGATCGCCCCTGAACGGAAGCACGGTCAGCCGGTCCGCGGTGAACTCGGCGAGCGCCGCGCCGTAATTGCGCAGCATGCGCTGGTAGAAAGCATCGATGAACCGCTGGCGCTGCTCCGGCGTCGCGGTGCGCCAGTGCTTGGCGAGCACGAGCCGCGCCGCGTAGTCGCTGTCGAAGTGCGGCAGCATCAGCTCGTCGACGAGTTTCCTGATGCGTTCCGGGTGCTTTCGATAGCCCTCGCGGTCGGCGTCCAGCGCCTTGAGCAGGCGCTCGGCCGTGTCCTTGATGATTTCCTGCGGCCCGGGCCCCGGTATCGCAGCCGCTGTCGCCGGCGCGGCATCCGCGGCAACGGCCTGGACCGCCGGCATCGTCGCGAACAGCAAGGCCGCCAGCACGGCCAGTCTGCGGTTGATCACTGCGGCTTCTCCTCCGTCGTCTTGTCCGCCTGTTCGTCGGCCTTGGAAAACAAGTACTTGCTGATCAGGTTCTCGAGCACGATCGCCGACTGAGTCATGTCGATCCGACCACCGTCGCGGAAATTGGTTTCCGACGAACCCGGCGTCAAACCGATGTACTGGCCGCCGAGCAGGCCGGCCGTGAAGATGCTCGCGTCACTGTCGTCGGGAATCCTGTCGAAGCGCCCGTCGATGCGCAGCCGCACCACGGCCTTGAAGTCCGAGAGGTCGTAGTCGATGGTCTCGACGCGCCCGACGGTGACACCCGCCATGGACACCGGCGCGCCGGGCTTCAGCCCGCCGACATTCTCGAAGCGCGCCTCGAGCCGGTAACCGGAGTCGCCGAGCGACAGCTGGCGGTTGGTGATCTGGGTCACCAGGAAGAACAGCGCGGCGAAGCCGAGCAGCACGAACAGTCCGGTGCCGATTTCCACGGCGCGCGTCTGACGCATGTTTACTCTCCTCTCAACAGCACGGCCGTGAGCATGTAATCGGCCAGCAGCACGACCACTGCGGAGACCACGACGGTCCGCGTCGTGGCCCGCCCGACACCCTCGGCGGTCGGCGTGGCATGGAAGCCCTCGTAAACGGCGATCGCGCTGCAGATCACGCCGAACACCAGGCTCTTGATGATGCCCTCGTTCACATCCCGCAGTTCCACGGCACCGCGCATCTGCGACCAGAACTGGCCCGGGTCGACGCCCATCAGCTGCACGCCGACCAGCTGGGCGCCGAAGATGCCGATCATGCTGAAGATCGCGACCAGCAGCGGCATCGCGATCACGCCGCCCAGGAAGCGCGGCATCACGACGCGCCGGACCGGGTCGACCGCCATCATCTGCAGCGCCGAGATCTGGTCGGTGGCGCGCATCAGGCCCAGTTCCGAGGCGAGCGCCGTGCCGGCACGGCCCGCGAACAGCAGCGCCGTCACCACCGGGCCCAGTTCGCGCACCAGTCCGAGCGCCGCGGCCGTGCCGAGGGACTCCTCGGAGCCGAAGCGCTGCAGCAGGTCGAAGCCCTGCAGCCCGAGCACCATGCCGACGAACAGGCCGCAGAGCATGATGATGACGAGCGACAGCGCGCCGGTGTTGTGCACCTGGGCAACGACCAGCCCGGGACGCAGCAGCGCGCGCGGCGTCTCGATGACGAGGCGCGCGAAGAAGATCGCGTAGGCGCCGATCGTGGCGATGCCATTGCGGACTTCGGCGGCGATACCATTGATCATTGTTCAGTCCGCCGCCAGCAGTTCGGATGCATAGTCCTGTGCCGGAAAATGAAACGGCACCGGCCCGTCCGCCAGGCCCTTCATGAACTGCCGCACGACCTCGGACGGGCTGTCGTTGAGCTGCTGCGCTGTACCAGCCGCCACGACGCGTCCGCCGGACAGCAGGTAGCTCATGTCGGCCACGTTCGAGAGCTCGTGCACGTCGTGCGAGACGACGATGCTGGTGAGCCCGAGGGCATCGTTGAGCCGCCGGATCAGCCGCAGAACGACGCCCATCGAGATCGGGTCGAGCCCCACGAAGGGCTCGTCGTAGATCAGCAGCGACGGATCCATGACGATGGCGCGCGCCAGCGCGACGCGGCGCGCCATGCCGCCCGACAGCTCCGCCGGCATCAGGCGCGCCGCGCCACGCAGCCCGACCGCGTGCAGCTTGGTCAGCACGATCTGCCGCACCAGGCGCTCGGGCAGGCGCGTGTGCTCTCGCAGCGGGAACGCGACGTTCTCGTAGACATCGATATCCGTCAGCAGCGCGCCGTTCTGGAACAGCATGCCCATGCGCCGGCGCAGCTGGTAGAGATCCTCGCGCCCGAGCCGCGCGACCTCCAGGCCCTCGACCACGACCTCGCCCCGCTCCGCCGTGGCCTGCCCGGTGATCAGCCGCAGCAGCGTGGTCTTGCCGGTGCCGGACGGCCCCATGATGCCCGTGACCTGGCCTAGGCGGATGTCGAGGTCGAGGCCGTCGAACACCTTGTGCCTGGAAGCCGTGTAGTGGACACCGCGCAGGCGGACAACGATGCCGTCCTGCGCGGCCGCCGGCGAATCAGCAGCGATCATGGTGAAATCGATGAAAGGAAGCCCTCAGGCGGCTTCCTTCTCCATCGACGTTTCGTAGCGGCCGGTGCGGGCCAGACCATTGAGCTTCGCGCGCTTGAAGAACTCGCGCTGCCCCGCCGCGACATTGGCGGCCTTGCCGCCCCAGGCCGCCAGCGCCGAGGCCTGCAGCGCACGACCGTAGCTGAACGACAGCTGCCAGGGCAGCGACTCAAGGCGATTCATGAGGCTCAGGTGCTCGGTCGCCTCGGCCTCGGACTGCCCTCCCGAGAGGAACGCGATGCCGGGCACCGCGGCCGGCACGTGGCGCTTCAGGCAGCGTACCGTCGCGGCGGCAACCGCCTCCCGGTCTGCCCGGTTCGGGCACTTCACCCCGGAAATCACCATGTTGGGCTTCAGGATCATGCCCTCCAGATAGACCCGGTGGGTGAACAGCGCGTTGAACACGGCGGTGAGCGTCGCGGCGGTGACGTCTTCGCAGCGCTCCAGCGTGTGAGCGCCGTCCATGAGCACTTCGGGTTCAACGATCGGCACGATGCTGGCCTCCTGGCACAGCGCGGCGGAGCGCGCCAGCCCCTCGGCATTCGCCGCGATCGCAGCGGGTGTCGGAATACCCTCGGCGATGGCGATCACTGCGCGCCACTTCGCGAACCGTGCGCCCAGCCGGTGGTACTCGGCGAGGCGCTCGCGCAGGCCGTCGAGTCCCTCGGTGAGGGTCTCAC
This sequence comes from uncultured Steroidobacteraceae bacterium, assembly GCA_964459405.1. Classification (GTDB taxonomy): domain Bacteria; phylum Pseudomonadota; class Gammaproteobacteria; order Steroidobacterales; family Steroidobacteraceae; genus CAYWMY01. Next base: position 4,785 of record CAYWMY010000162.1, read on the forward strand.
CGGGGAAGCCGGCCATGGGCTTGGCGCCGGTGTCCACCTTGATGCCCGGCACGACGCCCTGCTGCGTCAGATAAGTTCCGAACGGCACACCGTCGCGCGTCTTCTGGCGGATGGTCTCGTCGTAGAGGATCACCCCCGAGATGTAGTCGGCGAACCCCGGCGTCGTGAACAGCATCTCGCGGTATGCGCGGCGGTTCTCCTCGGTCGACTCCAGCTTGATCTTGTCGAAGCGCTTCTTGATCGTGCCCGTCGACTCGTCGGCGGCCAGTATGCCTTTGTGCGGGGCGACCATGGCCCGGGCAATCGATTCGAGTTCAGTCTTGTTCATGGCTGCTGCAGATCCTCCGATGACTGCTGGCGCACCCCTCGAGGTGCCCAGCGGCGACAGCAAAATGGGGCCGGAAGGATACCAGATACCACCCACCCCTTCCCCGCGGTCGCCAAATAGGACTAAAATCGTCCTGTATGCGGGAATTCGGGTGCCGGCCCTCCTGCGGCCACCCGGGGATGGTTGAAATGTTGCGCATCAGCAAGCTGACCGACTACGCCACCGTGATCCTGGGGGTCATGGCCCGCGGACCGTCCACGCTGTTCTCGGCCGCCGAGATTGCCGAGCGCACGCGCATCGGCCTGCCGACGGTGAGCAAGCTGCTCAAGGAACTGCAGCGCGCCGGTCTCGTGACTTCCGCTCGCGGTTCCCGAGGTGGCTACCAGCTCGCGCGCGAACCGGCCGCGATCAGCGCGGCTGCCATCATCGACGCGGTCGAGGGCCCCGTGGCCCTGACCGAGTGCGCGGCCCACGGCAGCCACTGCGAGATCGAGGCCTCGTGCGGCGTCGGCGGTGCCTGGCAGCGGGTCAACGCCGCGATCTGGCACGCGCTGGACGACGTCAACCTGAACCAGCTGATCGGCCACGAAGCGCTCGCCTGCACGCCGCGGCTGACCGCGGAAACCGGCGCCGGCGACTGGCGGCCGCTGTCGCGACTCTGAGGGTACCCATGGCCACGAAACCGACCGACATCGAAGCGCTGGTCGCCCGCAAGTACCAGCATGGCTTCGTCACCGACATCGAGAGCGACACGGTCGCTCCCGGCCTCGACGAAGACGTGATCCGACTGATCTCGCGCAAGAAGGGCGAGCCCGATTTCATGCTCGACTGGCGCCTGAAGGCCTTCCGCCACTGGCGCACCATGACGGAGCCCACCTGGGGACAGGTGCATTACGGGCCGATCGACTACCAGGCGATCTCGTACTACTCGGCGCCGAAGCCGCCGAAGAACGCGCCGAAGAGTCTCGATGAGGTCGATCCGAAGCTGCTCGAGACCTACGACAAGCTCGGCATTCCGCTGCACGAACGCGCACGGCTCGCGGGCGTGGCCGTCGACGCCGTGTTCGACAGCGTCTCGGTCGCGACGACGTTCAAGGACCGGCTCGCACGCGCCGGCGTCGTGTTCTGCTCGTTCTCGGACGCCGTCAAGACGCACCCCGAACTCGTCGAGCGTTACCTCGGCTCCGTCGTGCCCCAGGGCGACAATTTCTTCGCGGCACTGAACTCCGCGGTGTTCACGGACGGCTCGTTCGTCTATGTACCGAAGGGCGTGCGCTGCCCCATGGAACTGTCGACGTACTTCCGCATCAACGCGGCCAAGACCGGCCAGTTCGAGCGCACGCTGATCATCGCCGACGAGGGCTCCCACGTGAGCTACCTCGAGGGCTGCACGGCGCCGATGCGCGACGAGAACCAGTTGCACGCGGCGGTCGTCGAGCTGATCGCGGAGCACGACGCCGAGATCAAGTACTCGACCGTGCAGAACTGGTATCCCGGCGACGAGAACGGCGTCGGCGGCATCTACAACTTCGTCACCAAGCGCGGCGAATGCCGCGGCCGCAATTCGAAGATCTCCTGGACGCAGGTCGAGACCGGATCGGCGATCACGTGGAAGTACCCGGGCTGCGTGCTGCGCGGCGAGAACTCGGTGGGCGAGTTCTACTCCGTGGCGCTGGCCAACAACTGCCAGCAGGCCGACACCGGCACCAAGATGATCCACATCGGCCGCAACACGAAGAGCACCATCATCTCGAAGGGGATCTCGGCGGGCC
>CAYWMY010000163.1:0-5958 GCA_964459405.1 uncultured Steroidobacteraceae bacterium
CGACAAGCCGCGCTTGTTGACCCGCCGCGGCGCGCGCCGATAGAATTCCCCGGCTCATCCTGACCGGCCGAGGGACTAGGCCCCACGACGCCGGGGCAACCGCCGGGCCCAACCAGCCCGGAAAGGTGCCAAGTCCTGCGAACGCGGCGTCGTGCGCCGCGGGCGACAGATGAGCGGCAGCGTGACCCGTGCCGTGCCCGGACGGAGAAGGACGCACCAGACCCGCCTTGACGAAGGCGCTCCGCAGGAATCCGCCGGCACCTGAACCGGCACTGACGGAGACGCAAATGCCCCGGACCGCCGACGACTGTGATACGACCACCGCCAGCAGCGGGGCGCCGCCTGGCGAGCCCTTCGAGGCTCGCGACGGTGTTCATGTCGCCCCGCGGCCCTTCAGGCTGCACCATGGCGGCCAGCTCGACGGTGCCCGGCTGGCCTGGCGACTGCAGGGTGATGAACGGCTGCCCGTCGTCGTGGCCCTGGGTGGCATTTCGGCGGGCCGCGACGTGTACTGGCCCGGCGCCCGCGAGCGCGGCTGGTGGCGCGAGGTGGTCGGTCCCGGACTCGCGCTCGACACGAGACGGGTGCGACTGCTCGGCATCGACTGGATCGGGGGCAGCGGCGGGAGCACGGGCCCGCGGCCGGAGCAGACCGACTTCCCCGCGATCTCGTCCTTCGATCAGGCGCGCATGCTCGAGGATCTGCGCCAGGAACTGAAGATCGAGCGCTATGCGGCGATCGTTGGCGCGTCCTATGGCGGCATGGTGGCACTCGCATTCGCTCAGCTGTATCCGGACTCGGTATCCCGCATCGTCGTGATCGGTGCGGCGCACCGATCGCATCCCCAGGCGACCGCCTGGCGCAGCCTGCAGCGACGTATCGTGCGTTTCGGGCTCGAGCACGGCGACGGCGCCGGCGGCCTCAGGCTCGCGCGCGCGCTCGCCATGGTGACCTACCGCACGCCGCGGGAGTTCGCCCAGCGATTCACGGGTCCACCGGAGTGCGAGGGCGGGCGCTATGTGTTTCCCGTGGAGCGCTACCTCAAGGCACAGGGCGACAAGTACCTGCGTTACATCCCCGAGTCCTACCTGTGCCTGTCGGAGTCCATCGACCTGCACGCTGTCGATCCGCGCGCGATCACGACACCGGCGACGCTGATCGGCGTCACCGAGGACCAGCTGGTGCCGATCGAGGACATGCGCGCACTGGCGCACGATCTCGCGGGCCCCTGTCGGCTGCACGAGATCTCGTCGCTGTACGGCCATGATGCATTCCTGAAGGAGAACGACATGTTGACGCCGCTGCTGTCGTGCGTGTTCACGGGGGAGGCTCCGTGAGCGGGTCGCGGCGGCCGCAGACCTGCCTCGTGCGTGCGGGTCTCGAGAGCGACACGCAGTTCGGCGCTGTCGTACCGCCGGTCTACCTGAGCTCGACCTACGCCTTCTCGAGCTTCGGTGTCAAGCGCGGCTACGACTACTCGCGCTCGGGCAATCCAACCCGGGACGCCTTCGGCGCGGCGCTCGCGGAGCTGGAGGGTGGCGCCGGCTGCGTCGTGACGGGCACGGGCATGGCCGCGCTGACTCTGGTGCTGCTGCTGGTACGTCCGGGTGAGCGCGTGATCGCGCCGCACGACTGCTACGGCGGCACTCACCGGCTGCTCGCAGCGCTCGCGCGCACGGGCCGCCTGCAGGTCGACTTCATCGACATGAGCCGTCCCGGCAGTGTCGCTGCGGCGCTCACGGCTCCGGCGCGTCTGCTGCTCATCGAGACTCCGTCGAATCCGCTGCTGCGCATCACGGATATCGCCGCGGCGACCGCGGCCGCGCGCGCGCATGGCGTGCTGTCGGTCGTCGACAACACTTTCATGTCGCCGCTGTGGCAACGGCCGATCGCGCTCGGCGCAGACGTGGTCGTGCATTCGACCACCAAGTACCTCAACGGCCACAGCGACATGGTCGGCGGTGCCGTGATCGCGCGCGACGAGGCGCTGCACAAGGAACTGGGGTGGTGGGCCAACTGCATCGGTGTCACAGCCGGTGCCTTCGACAGCTATCTGGCGCTGCGGGGCCTGCGCACGCTCGCGCTGCGCCTCGAGCAGCACGCCCGCAATGCCGGGCTCGTGGCCGACATGCTGGCCGGGCACCCGGCCGTGACCGCCGTCTATTACCCCGGCCTGCCCGGGCACGGCGGGCACGCGCTGGCTGCGCGCCAGCAGTCCGCGTTCGGCGCGATCGTCAGCTTCGAGGTGCGCGGCGGACTCGCCGCGGTGCGCGCGCTCGTCGAAGGCATGCGCTGCTTCTCGCTGGCCGAGTCGCTGGGCGGCGTGGAGAGCCTGATCGCGCATCCGGCCACCATGACGCACGCCGGCATGGCAGCCGAGGCACGGCGCGAGGCTGGCCTCGTCGACGGGCTTCTGCGGCTGTCGGTCGGCATCGAGGACCCCGAGGATCTGCTCGTGGACCTGCGTGCCGCGCTCGCACGCGCCGCCGCGATCGTGTAGGGCCTGTTGCCGCATTTCGAGGGCAGCCGTCCGCGTGCCGCTCGGCAACCCGGCCACCGGGTCGCGCCAGAGCGCCTTTCATGGCCGTCGCCAGTCCGCGACGCGCCTGCGCGCATGCCTTAGAATCGCCGCGCTAGTGTGCATTCCCGTCACGCGGCCAGGTTTCTCTCAACGACTGGAGATCGGTTTCATGCGTCAGGCTCTTCGCAAATCAATCGTCGGCGTCACGATGGCTTCGTTCCTGCTGGCGACCACACCCATGACCGCCGTCGCCGGCATGATCGGCACCCCCGCGGTGGTGGAGGCTGGCGCCGCGGCGCAGGATCTCGCGCGCGTCCACGCGGCACTGGCGCGTGGCGACGTCCAGCAGCGCCTCGTGGCGCTCGGAGTCAGTCCCGCCGACGCGGTGGAGCGCGCCGCGGCCCTCACACCGCGTGAGCTCAGGGACTTCGCGCGGCAGCTGGAGCAGGCGCCGGCGGGCGGCGATAGTGCGCTCGCCGTGATCGGTCTCGTGTTCCTCGTGCTGGTCGTACTCGAGTACACGGGCGCCATCGACATCTTCAAGAAAGTCCCCTGATGCCTGCCCGCCTGCTGGCAGCAGCGGCGCTGCTGCTGCTGCTGGCGGGCTGCGCCACCCCCGCGCAGCACGCGCGGGCGTTCTGGGCCGGGAACCGGCCGGGCGCGGTCGAGCTCGAGACCGTGCCTTTTCATCCTCAGCGCGAATTCCAGTGCGGACCGGCGGCGCTCGCAACGGTACTCGGCGCCTCCGGTCTGCCCGCAGCGCCGGGCGAGCTCACGTCCGAGGTGTTTGTGCCGGGGCGACGTGGCTCGCTGCAGACAGAACTCGCCGCCAGCGCACGCCGTCGCGGCCGTCTCGCCTATGAGCTGCGACCGGAACACGGTGCCCTGCTCGAGGAGGTGGCCTCCGGCCGGCCGGTCCTGGTCCTGCAGAACCTCGGACTGGGCCTGTTGCCGCGCTGGCACTACGCGGTGGTCGTGGGGTATGACGCCGGGCGCGACGTACTGGTGCTTCGCTCGGGCGTGCGCAAACGCGTGGTCCTGCCGCGCAGCCGTTTCGCCGGCACCTGGCGGCGGGCCGGGAACTGGGCGATGGTCGTCGCGCGGCCCGGCGAGGTGCCCGCGAGCGCCGATGCCACGGGCTACCTGCGCGCGATTGCCGATCTCGAAGCGGTCGCCGCGCCTGCGGATCTCATGGCCGCCTACGCCGCCGGCCGCGCGCGCTGGCCCGGGGAATCGCTGTTCCTGTTCGGGCTCGCGAACCAGCAGGCGTCCCGTGGTAACTGGCCGGCGGCCGAGACGCTGCTCGGCGAACTGCTGCAGCGCGAGCCCGGCGACGTGCCCGCGCGCAACAACCTGGCCATGGTGCTGATGCGCATGGGCCGGCTCGACGAGGCTGCGCGGCAGGCCGCCCTGGCGCTCACTGCGGCGCAGGGCTCGCCGTGGCACCCGACGGTCGCGGCCACGTTCGAGGAAATACGCGCTGCACAGGCCGCCACAGGAGCCCGGTAGCGGATCAACCCGAGGCCGGTTCCGTACCACGCGGCGCCGCGGCCTGTGACCCGCAAGGCGCCTGGCCGGCGGTGGCAGGCGCCGCCGTTGCGCCGCCATCGCCCGTGGCGCTTCCGCGCCGCCCCGCGTCGCAGGATGCCGCGACGTCGCGGGCGGCCACAGCCAGGCGCTCCAGACTCAGGGATCGACGATGCCCTGCAGACGCTCGGGATACGTGTAGACGACGTGCTGCTGCGGGCGGGCGAAGCCCACCAGCGTCAGATGCGCCTCCTGGGCGATGCGGATCGCGAGCGCCGTGGGCGCCGAGATCGCCACCAGCATCGGGATGCCCGCGATGGCCGCTTTCTGGGCCATCTCCGCGCTCGCGCGGCTGGTCACGACCAGGAAGCCTTCGGCAAAGGCCCAGTGGCGGCGCGCAACGGCGCCGATCAGCTTGTCGAGCGCATTGTGGCGTCCGACGTCCTCGCGCACGAGTTCGATGCGGCCCCCCGGCAGCACCCAGGCCGCCGCATGTACCGCGCCCGTTGCGGCATTCATGGGTTGCTGGAGTGGCAGCGCATCGAGAGCCCGATGCACGGCGAATGGCGTGGTGACCATGGAGGAATCGACGGGCCGCAGTGCCTGCAGCGCCTGGTCCAGCGACTCCAGACCGCAGAGGCCGCAGCCGGAACGCGATTCCATGTTGCGCCGCCGCTGCAACAGCGCAGGCATGCGTTCGGCATTGATCGCAATGCGCATTTCGAAGCCGGGCCCGGCCGGCGCGATATCGATGGACAGGATCTCGCTTGTGTTCGCGACGATGCCTTCCGTGATGCTGAAGCCCACGGCGAAATCCTCGAGGTCCGAGGGCGTCATCAGCATGACGACGTGACGGATGCCGTTGAAAACCAGCGCGACCGGGACTTCCTCGACGACGTGCTCCGTGATCTGCGTGACGACATCGGCGCGGGCTCCCGAGCGCCAGCTGGTGGCGGGGACCGGCGCGACGGTCTGGGCGTTGAGCGCAGCGGGTGGCAGCGTCGACATCGATCCTCCGGGTCCTCAGCGCAGGCGGGCCACCACGGCGTCGCCGGCCTGCTGCGTCCTGACCGCACGATCGGGGCTCGCCGCGATGTCGGCGGTGTGGGCGCCTTCGCTGATGGCGGCGGTGACGGCGTCCTCGATCGCGCGCGCCTCCTCGTGCAGACCGAGGGAGTGACGCAGCAGCAGTGCGGCGCTGCGGATCGTGCCGTAGGGATTCGCGATCCCGCGGCCGGCGATGTCCGGAGCCGAGCCATGGATGGGCTCGTACAGACCCATGCGGCCGGCGCCGAAGGACGCCGATGGCAGCAGGCCCAGCGAGCCCGCGAGCATCGAGGCCTCGTCGGTCAGGATGTCGCCGAACATGTTCTCGGTGAACAGCACGTCGAAATCGCGCGGGCGGCGGATCAGGTGCATGGCGGCCGAATCGACCAGCATGTGCTCCAGCGCGCAGTCCGGGAACTCGTCGTGGATCACGCGCTCGACGACCGAGCGCCACAGCCGCGAAGTCTCGAGCACGTTGGCCTTGTCGACCGAGGTGATGCGCCGTTGCCGCTGGCGCGCCAGCTGGCCGGCGACGCGTGCGATGCGCTCGATCTCGGCCACGGTGTAGCGGCATTCATCGGTGGCATCGTCGGCGCTGCGCGTCTTGCGGCCGAAGTAGATCCCGCCGGTGAGTTCGCGCACGACCATGATGTCGACGCCCTCGAGCCGATCGTTCTTGAGCGGCGAGGCGTCGAACAGTGCGCGATCCGTGACGACGGGACGCAGGTTCGCGTACAACCCGAGCGCCTTGCGCAGCCCCAGGATGGCCTGTTCCGGCCGGACGCTGGCGCCCGGATCGTTGTAGCGCGGATCGCCTATCGCCCCGAACAGGACCGCGTCGCAGCCTCGTGCCAGTTCCAGCG
>CAYWMY010000163.1:5968-6779 GCA_964459405.1 uncultured Steroidobacteraceae bacterium
CCTCGCCGGTCGCGTCGATCGCGGCCGCGCCGACCAGCGCTGTCGGCAGCTCGAACTGGTGTCCGTAACGGGTCGCGACCGCCTCGAGGCACCGGAGGGCCTCGGCCGTGACCTCCGGACCGATACCATCGCCGGGCATGACCGCGATGCGGGCTCTCATCGGCCGGTTCTCCGTTCGAATTCTTCGATTTTCGGCAGCTGTTGCAGCAGGTACCCCAGTTCGTCGATACCGTTCATGAGACAGTACCGCGCGAATGACTCAATCGGGAAACGCACCTCCCGACCGCCGGCAAGCCTGACCGTCGTGCTCGCCAGGTCGATTTCGACCTCGGTGCCGGGATGCTCGAGCAGCCAGGCATGCGTCGCGGTATCGACGACCACCGGCAGCAGGCCGTTTTTCAGCGAGTTGCTGCGGAAGATGTCGGCGATCTCGGTGCTGATGACTGCCCGGAAGCCGAAGTCCAGCAGGGCCCATGGCGCGTGCTCGCGCGAGGAGCCACAGCCGATGTTCGCACCCGCCACGAGGATGCGGCAACCCTCGGCCTCGGGGCGGTTCAGCACGAAATCGGCCCGCGGCGCGCCCGCCGCATCGTAGCGCCAGTCGGCGAACAGCGACCTGCCCAGTCCTTCCTTGACGGTTGTCGTCAGGAAGCGCGCCGGGATGATCTGGTCGGTGTCGATGTTGGTCGCCGGCATGACGACGGTGCGGGAGCGCAGGGTGGTGATCGGTTCCATGATGGCCTCCAGCTCAGGCGTGGGCCCGCGCATCGGCCACGCGCCCCTCGATCGCGCTCGCGGCCGCGGTCGCGGG
>CAYWMY010000164.1:0-6741 GCA_964459405.1 uncultured Steroidobacteraceae bacterium
CGTCACACCAAGGTATAGGAACCATCCACATAGTACCAAGAGGCAAGATGCGGCAAAGTACCCGCATGCAATCGCAAGTGGGCGAGGCAGTGCTACGGTTCCAAAGATGCAAAGGCAGAAAAGCGCCGGCAGGTATTTCCAGACTGCCCCTTGGTCAGAGGCCCAAAGCCCGAGAATGACTGTGCAAAGAAGCGCGACCCCGCCTACGATGATTCGAAAGGTGAGGCCAAACGCTGGTGCCTGCGGTGGTTGCTCTGCGTCGTGCACGCGAGATGCCTAACTCTTAATTCGGCCGTCGAACGCGACGGGAAGTATTGCCGCAAACACGTGGAATAACATGCTGGCCGTCCCTGCAACCTTCCGTTTCTACTAGAGCACGGGGACAGGTTGTCGTCAAACGGTGCCGGGATGTTTGACCGCGGGTTCGGCAAAGCGAAGCTGCTCGACCGGGTTCGGGATGCGATCCGTGTGCGGCACTACAGCTACCGGACCGAACAGCAGTACGTGGCGTGGATCCGTCGCTTCATTCTGTTTCACGGCAAACGCCATCCGGAAGACATGGGTGGCGCGGAGGTCGAGTCTTTTCTGTCTTACCTCGCCACCGACCGGAACGTGGCGGCGGCCACGCAGGCGCAGGCGCTGGCGGCGCTGTTGTTTCTCTACCGTGAGGTGCTGGCCGTCGAGCTGCCGTGGCTCGACAACGTCGTGCGGGCGAGGCGGCCGCGACGGCTGCCGGTCGTGCTCTCCCGTGCGGAGGTGCGTGCGGTCCTCGCCGGATTGCAGGGACCGCACTGGCTCGCGGCAAGCCTGCTGTACGGCAGCGGTCTGCGTCTCATGGAGGCGCTGCGCCTGCGGGTGAAGGACGTCGATCTCGAGCGCCGCCAGCTGCTGGTGCGGGACGGCAAGGGGGCGAAGGACCGCGTGACTGTCGTGCCGCAACGCCTGGTGGAGCCGCTGCGGCGGCAGCTGTGTCTGGTACGCGCGGCACACGACGAGGCGCGGCAGCGCGGCTACGCGGGCGTTGAACTGCCACACGCGCTGGCGGTGAAGTATCCGCGGGCGCACCTCGAATTCGGCTGGCAGTATCTGTTTCCGGCAGCGCGTCCGTCGCGTGATCCGCGCAGCGGCACCTGGCGTCGGCACCACCTGCACGAGGAAACGCTGCAGCGCCGCGTCAAGGAAGCCCTGCGCGCGGCGCGCATCGACAAGCCGGCGTCCTGCCACACCTTTCGCCACTGCTTCGCGACGCACCTGCTCGATTCCGGCGCGGACATCCGCACGGTGCAGGAGCTGCTCGGCCATTCGAGCGTGAAGACGACGCAGATCTACACGCACGTCCTCAATCGGGGCGGCATCGCCGTACAGAGCCCGCTGGATGCGGACCCGGGGTGACGGCTGCCGCGGATGGCCGGCCCCGGCCGGCGCGCGGCCAGACCCGCGCCATTCGGCGCACTGTCTCAGCCGAATACGATCAGCAGATCCCTTGCCTCGACGGCGAGCCTGGGCTTCGCGACGACCTCCGCAACCGTGCCGTCGTGCTCGGCACGCACGGCCGCCTCCATCTTCATGGCCTCGAGCGTGAGCAGCACATCGCCACGCTGCACTTGCGCGCCCGCCTTGACCGCGACCGTGACGACCGTGCCGGGCATGGGCGCCGCGACATGGCTCGGGTTGCCAGCCTCGGCCTTGCGCGCCGCGGGCCTGCGCGCCACCTGGCTGCGGTCGGCGACGCGCACCGAACGCGGCTGGCCGTTCAGCTCGAAGAACACCGTGCGCGTGCCGTCGTCGTGCACGTCGCTGACGGTCACGAACTGCACGATCAGCGTCTTGCCGCGCTCGAGCTCGATGCTGACTTCCTGGCCCGGCGTCATGCCATAGAAGAACACCGGCGTCGGCAGCACGGTGGCGTTGCCGTACGCGGCGCGCGAAGCCGCGTACTCCGCGAACACCTTCGGGTACATGAGCCAGGACGCCAACTCGGCGTCCGTGACTGCACGTCCGACCTTGTGCTCGGCCCTGCTTCGCTCCGCGGCGAGATCTGCCGGCGGCAGCACTTCGCCCGGCCGCACCGCGAGCGGCGTCCTGCCCTGCAGCACCTTGCGCTGCAGCGCCGGCGGGAAGCCGCCGTGCGGCTGGCCGAGGTCGCCGTGGAAGAACTGCACGACCGACTCGGGGAACGCGATCTCGACCTCCGGGTCCTCGACCTGTGCGCGCGTGAGCCCGCTCGTGACCATCATGATCGCCATGTCGCCCACGACCTTGGAACTCGGCGTGACCTTGACGATGTCGCCGAACATGTCGTTGACCTCGGCGTAGGCGCTCGCGACCTCGTGCCAGCGGTGTCCCTCGATGCCGAGTGAGCGCGCCTGTTCGCGCAGGTTCGTGAACTGCCCGCCCGGCATGCCGTGTACGTAGACTTCTGAAGCACCGGAGCGCAGGTCGCTCTCGAAGGCCGTGTAGTGGCCGCGCACCTGCTCCCAGTAGGACGACAGCAGACGGATGCGCCCGGGGTCGAGGCCGGTGTCGTGCGGGCCGTGCCGCAGGGCCTCCACGATGGCGCCGAGGTTCGGCTGCGAGGTGGTGCCGCTCATGGCGTCCATCGCGGCATCCACCGCATCGCAACCCGCCTCGATCGCCTTCAGCACGCTCGCGGCCGCGATGCCGCTGGTGTCGTGCGTGTGGAAGTGGATCGGCAGTCCGATCTCCTCCTTGAGCGCCTTGACGAGCGCCCCGGCCGCGGCCGGCTTGCACAGGCCCGCCATGTCCTTGATGCCGAGGATGTGTGCGCCGGCCTTCTCAAGCCTCTTCGCCAGGTCGACGTAATACCGCAGCGTGTACTTGCTCGCGGCCGGATCGGAGACATCGCCCGTGTAGCAGATGGCGGCCTCGCACAGCCGGCCGGACTCGCGCACGGCGTCGATCGCCACGCGCATGTTGTCGACCCAGTTCAGCGAATCGAACACGCGGAACAGGTCGATGCCCTCCTTCGCGGCCTGGGCGACGAAGTAGCGCACGACATTGTCCGGGTAGTTGGTGTAGCCCACCGCGTTCGACGAGCGCAGCAGCATCTGCAGCAGCAGGTTCGGCATGGTGGCGCGGAACTGCTGCAGGCGGTCCCAGGGGCATTCCTTGAGGAAGCGCATCGCGACATCGAAAGTCGCCCCGCCCCAGCACTCCACGGATAACAGCTGTGGCAGCAGCGCGGCGTAGTACGGCGCGACGAGCGCCATGTCGTGGGTGCGGAAGCGCGTGGCCAGCAGCGACTGGTGCGCGTCGCGCATCGTGGTGTCGGTGATGAGCGTGCGCCGCTCGCCGCGCATCCACTCGGCGAACTTCTCCGGTCCGACGGAGTCGAGCAGCTGCTTCGTGCCGGGCGGCGGTTCCGGGAGATCGAGCCTCGGCAGCCGGGCCGGCTCGAGGCGCGCAGGCCTGGCGCGGTTCTTCGCCTCGGGGCTGCCGTTCACAATGACGTCGCCGATGTAGTTCAGGATGCGCGTCGCGCGGTCACGGCGGCGCGGGTAGCTGAACAGCTTCGGTGTCTCGTCGATGAACCTGGTGGTGTAGTCACCGTGCGCGAAGCGTTCGTGCATGATGACCTGGTCGACGAAGCGCAGGTTGGTGGTGACGCCGCGGATGCGGAACTCCCACAGCGCCCGGTGCATGCGCGCGATGCACTCCTGGGTGGAGGGCGCCCAGGTCGTGACCTTCACGAGCAGCGAATCGTAGTGGCGCGAGATCACGGCGCCCGCATAGGCGGTGCCGGCGTCCAGGCGCACGCCGAAACCCGCCGGACTGCGGTAAGCCGCGATGCGCCCGTAGTCCGGGATGAAGTTGTTCTCCGGATCCTCCGTCGTGATGCGGCACTGCATCGCGTAGCCGCTGGTGCGGATCTCCGACTGCGGCGGCACGCCGCTCTCGGGCGTGCCCAGGACCTGACCCTCGGCCACGTGGATCTGCGCCTTGATGAGGTCGACGCCGGTGACCATCTCCGTCACGGTGTGCTCGACCTGGATGCGCGGATTGACCTCGATGAAGTAGAAGCGGCCGGTGTCCGCGTCCTGCAGGAACTCCACGGTGCCGGCGTTCACGTACCCGGCCGCGCGGCCGATCGCGAGCGCGTAGCCCGTGAGTTCGGCACGCTGGGCAGCATCGAGGAAGGCCGCGGGCGCGCGCTCGACGACCTTCTGGTTGCGCCGCTGCACGGTGCAGTCGCGCTCCCACAGATGGAACAGGTTGCCGTGCGCATCGCCGAGGATCTGCACCTCGATGTGGCGCGCGTGCCGGATCAGCTTCTCGAGATAGACCTCGTCGTTGCCGAAGGCGGCCTTCGCTTCACGCCGTGCGGCCGACACGAGTTCGCTGAGCGCGGCTTCGTCCTCGACGATGCGCATGCCGCGCCCGCCGCCGCCCCAGCTCGCCTTCAGCATGACCGGGTAGCCGACCTCGGCCGCGAGCTTCGCGGCAGCCGCGGCGTCGCGCGGCAGCGGCGGGCTCGCCGGCATCACCGGCACCCGCGCGGCCACGGCGAGATTGCGCGCCGCCACCTTGTTGCCGAGGCGGCGCATGGTGCCGGAGGTCGGCCCGATGAACGTGAGCGCGGCCCTCTCGCAGGCTTCGGCGAAATCCGGGTTCTCCGACAGGAAGCCGTAGCCCGGGTGCACGGCGTCGGCATGCGCCTCGTGCGCGATGCGGATGATGTCCGCGATGTCGAGGTAGGCCTCGACAGGCCCCTTGCCCTCGCCCACGAGGTAGCTCTCGTCGGCCTTGAAGCGGTGCAGCGAGAAACGGTCCTCGTACGAATACACGCCCACGGTGCGGATGCCGAGCTCGGTCGCGGCCCGCATGACCCGTATGGCGATCTCGCCGCGGTTGGCGATGAGCAGCTTCTTGATACGGCGGGACATGACGGACACCGGGGGACGGCAGTGCTCCGTCGATGATAGCGGAGCGTTTCCCGGGGCAACGTTCCGAAGCGGCGAGGATGCCGGCAATTCCGGCAGTGCGGCCGCGGGTCGGAAGTTCCGTCCGCACGAGCCGCCGGCGCCGCGTCAGGAGCGGGAAACGCCGCGGTTGGCGTGGAACAGGCCCGTCTGCAGCTGCGCGTACTCGGCCTCGAGCACGTGCAGCCGGTTGCGGCCGCCGGCCTTGGCAGCGTAAAGCGCCTCGTCCGCGAGCTGGATGAAGCCGTCCACGCTGCGGCCCTCGGTGGGCAGGATGTAGGCGAGCCCGACACTGACGGTCACGACCCGGTCCACCGTGGAGCCCGCATTGGCGATGCCGAGCAGCCGCACGTCCTCGAGGATCCGCGCGCCCAGCGACGCGGCGTAGTCGCGCGTCGGGTCGAACAGGGCGACGGCGAATTCCTCGCCGCCGTAGCGCGCCGCGATATCGAGCGGGCGGCGGGCGGCACGGTGCAGCACGCCGGCGACGGCTTTCAGCACCTCGTCGCCGGCCTGGTGGCCGTAGCGGTCATTGAAAGGCTTGAAGCAGTCGATATCGATCAGGAGCAGGGCCAGCGCCTTCTTTTCACGCAGCCCCTGGCGCCAGAACGCCCGCATGCGCTCGTCGAAGCGACGCCGGTTGAAGATCCCCGTCAGGCCGTCGCGCAGCGCCAGATCCTCGAGCATGCGCGCCTCGAGCCAGCTGGTGCGCTGGGTGCGCTCGACGTTGTAAGCCACCGCCGCGCCAACCACGTTCGCGAACAGCAGCACCAGGGCGTTGTAGGTGACGGACGCGGTCGGCAGGTCGGTCGCAACCGCACCCGCCACGTAGGCCGCCAGCGCCAGCAGGTTGCAGAACACGGCGCCGTAGAACATCAGGCCGACGAGGCAGTAGAGGAAGATGGTCGCGAGCACGAGCGCCGAGAACAGCAGCCCCGTGCCCTCGTGCGCGGCCATGATCTCGGCACCGACGATCGCAAGCTGCACCAGTGGTGCCGCCAGCAGAATCGCGCGTGGGTACCAGCGTGCCGCCTGTGGCAGGAAGGTCACGCCGATGACGAGCAGGATGGGCACGACCATGGCGAAGCGCAGTGTCGCGAGCGTCGTCTCACCGGCTCGCGTCAGTAGCAGGTCGCCCATGGCGATGAACGCCAGCGTGAGCCCGAGCGCAATGCCGAGGTTGAGGCGCAGCTGGCCCGGGCGGTCGCCGTAACGGTGGTTGCGGTACTGGGCTTCGAGCGCGGGGCCGAAACGCAGCCACGGAAATGCGCCCGCCAGCTCCTCGGCGACCGGGGAGTGGTCCAGGCTCTGACGCACCGAGGACGCCGTCATGGGCAGGCCTCCGGAACAGCGGTCCGCCGCGCCGACGGGACGCTTCGAACCGCACGCTGGACCACGGGGCGATCTTTGATCACCCGGCTACGGTGCCCCATCGAAGTGGAGCCGGTCAATGGACCGGGTCTCAATCCCGGCCGTGAAACCGCGATGCCGGGCTTCAACCCGCAAGGTAGGCGGCCACGAACGCGTCGAACGGCGTCCGGTCGGCGGCCTCGATGCGCCGCTGCTCCGCGTGAGATTCCACGGCCTCTTCGTGGAAGGCGGCGAGACGCCCGGCATCGGGCGGGTACAGCTCGAGGAAGTAGGCCTTGTGCGTCCGGGACATGCGCAGCGCCAGCTCGAAGAAGCCCTCGTTCGCCGTGCGCATCTCCTGAAGCAGCCGCGCGGAGGGCGTCTTCGCCACGTCGTCGAACTTCTCCCGCTGCGCTTCCAGGGAGGCCGTGTAGGGTCTCCGCGGATCGCC
>CAYWMY010000165.1:0-6731 GCA_964459405.1 uncultured Steroidobacteraceae bacterium
CCTGCCGGCCCTCGAAGTTCCGGTTGCTGGTACTGACGCAGTACTGCCCCTTGTCGACCAGATCGCCATTCATGCCGAGGCACATCGAGCAGCCGGACTCGCGCCACTCCGCGCCGGCATCGAGGAACACCTGGTGCAGCCCCTCCTGCTCGGCCGCGCGCTTGATCTGCTGCGAGCCCGGCACGACCAGCATGCGCACGCCGCGCGCGACCTTGCGGCCCCGCAGGACCGCAGCCGCCGCTCGCAGATCCGACAGTCGCGAGTTCGTGCAGCTGCCGATGAATACGACCTGGATGGGCCGGCCGAGCAGCCGCTCGCCGGTCTGCAGGCCCATGTACGCGAGTGCCTGCGCATCAGCCGGCCGGTCGCCGGCCGGGATCGCCGCATCGATCGGCATGACCATGCCCGGGTTCGTCCCCCAGGTGATCATGGGTGCGAGAGCGGTGGCATCGATGTCGACCTCGCGGTCGAAACGCGCGCCGGGATCGGTCCCGAGGCCTCGCCAATCGGCCACGGCACGATCGAATGCCTCGCCCTGCGGCGCACGCGGCCGGCCGCGCAGATATTCGAACGTGGTCTCGTCCGGGGCCACCATGCCTGCGCGCGCGCCGGCCTCGATGGACATGTTGCAGATCGTCATGCGCTCGTCCATCGAAAGGCCGCGCACCGTGGAACCGCGATACTCGAGCACGTGGCCCGTGCCGCCCGCGACTCCGATGCGGCCGATGATCGCGAGGATCAGGTCCTTGGCCGTGACGCCCGCGGGCAGGCGGCCCTCGACGTTGATGGCAGAGGTCTTCGGCTTGCGCTGCAGCAGGCACTGCGTCGCCATGACGTGGCCGACCTCGGTGGTGCCGATGCCGAACGCGAGCGCGCCGAATGCGCCGTGCGTACTGGTGTGACTGTCGCCGCAGACGATGGTCCGGCCGGGCTGCGTGGCGCCGAGCTCGGGTCCGATGACGTGCACGATCCCGCGCTGCGGGTGCCTGAGGCCGATCAGGTCCAGCCCGAACTCGACCGCGTTGCGCTCGAGCTGTGCGACCTGCTTCGCCGCGGCCTCGAGCCTGATCGGCAGGCCGCCGAAGATCTGCGCGGTGTCCGTCGGCGTCGAATGGTCCATCGTGACCAGTGTGCGATCGGGGCGCCGCACGGGCAGAGCGCGCGAGCGCAGTTCGGCGAAGGCCTGCGGGGAGGTGACTTCGTGCACGAGATGCAGGTCGATGTAGAGGACGGCCGGCGCATCAGCGGTCTGCGGCACGATTTCGTGCGCAGCCCAGACCTTTTCAAACAGTGTTGTTGCGGTCATCGGTCGCAGCCTTGGCGACAGGGGGCAGGCCGCCGTGTGGCGGGCCACGCCCCTGCCGCACAGTCGTTCGTTCAGGCGCTCACAGCGCTCGGTCGGGCGGACATGTCGACGTAGTCGAGCCAGCCGTACTGGTCGGGCGTCGACCCGTTGAACAGGCCGAAGAAGCGTTCCTGGATCGCCTTCGTGATCGGCCCGCGACGGCCGCTGCCGATCTGGATGCGATCCACGGAGCGGACGGGCGTCACCTCGGCCGCTGTCCCGGTGAAGAAGATCTCGTCTGCGAGGTAGAGCATCTCGCGCGGGATCGAGGTCTCGCGGATCTCGTAACCCAGGTCGCGCGCGAGCCGCATGGCGCAGTCGCGCGTGATGCCACCCAGCACGGAACTCGCGAACGACGGCGTGAAGATGATGCCATCGCGGATCACGAAGATGTTCTCGCCGGCGCCCTCGCTGACCATCCCGTCGGGCGACAGCCCGATGCCCTCGGCAAAGCCCAGGCGCTTCGCCTCCAGGCTGATGAGCTGGCTCGAGAGGTAATTGCCGCCGGCCTTCGCCATCGCCGGCAGGGTGTTCGGCGCGACGCGCTGCCAGGACGAGACGCACACGTCCACACCGTTCTCGAGGCCGTCGGCGCCGAGGTACGAGCCCCACTCGATCGCGGTGATCGCGACGTCGATGGGCGGCTCGTTCTTCGGTGCGACGCCGATCTCGCCATAACCGCGGAAGGCGATCGGTCGCAGGTAGGCACCGCGCGACAATTCGTTGATCGCGACGACCTCGCGGCAGGCCGCGTCGATCTCCAGGGGGGAGTAGGGGATCTGGATGCGATACACCCGGGCGGAATCGAACAGGCGCCGGGTGTGCTCGCGCAGCCGGAAGATGGCCACACCCTTCGGCGTCGTATAGGCGCGTACGCCCTCGAACACCGAGGATCCATAGTGCAGCGCATGGGTCATCACGTGGATCGTCGCTTTCTCCCACGGCACGAAGCGACCGTTGAACCAGATGTACTTCGATGCGTTGATTGCCATGTGTGCTCCGCCGTTCGGGATGCGGCTCGCGCTGCGGACCAGGCCGGGCCGGGCCCCGGGTGCTCCGGGGCGCGCGAACCCGCCCCGGAGCCGTGAACTCTAGCGCTGCGGCCCGAGCCAGGGCATCCGCTCGCGAAGCTTCACGCCGACTTTCTCGATGGGGTGACTGAGGTCCTTCTTCAAGAGCCGGTTGTACTTCTTCTTGCCCGTCTTGTTCTCACGGATCCACTGGCGCGCGAACTTGCCTTCCTGGACCTCGGCCAGGATCTTGCGCATCTCCTTCTTGGTATGCCGGTCCACCACACGGGGACCGCGCGTGAGATCGCCCCACTTGGCTGTCTCCGAGATGTACTTGTGCATGCGGGCGAGACCGCCCTCGTGCAGCAGGTCGACGATCAGCTTCAGCTCGTGCAGGCACTCGTAATAGGCGACCTCGGGCTGATATCCCGCTTCGACGAGCGTCTCGAAGCCCTTGACGACGAGTTCCGTTGCGCCGCCGCAGAGTACTGCCTGCTCGCCGAACAGGTCCGTTTCGGTTTCCTCGGCGAACGTCGTCTCGAGCACGCCACCACGCGTTCCGCCGATGCCGTCAGCATAGGCCAGGGCCTTCGCGTGCGCCTTGCGCGTGGCGTTCTGCGCGACCGCGATCAGACACGGCACGCCGCGTCCTTCCTGGTACTGGCGTCGTACGAGCCCGCCCGGACCCTTCGGGGCGATCAGCACCACGTCGAGATCCTTGCGCGGGCGGATCTGCTTGAAATGGATGTTGAAGCCGTGCGCGAACAGCAGCGTGGCGCCTTTGTCGATGTTCGCGACCACGTCCCGGTACACCTGCGGCTGAGCCATGTCCGGCGTCAGCAACGCGACCAGCGCCGCGCCCTTGACGGCCTCGGCCGGCACCGCGACCGCGAGGCCGTCCTTGCGCGCGGCCTTCCAGCTGTCGCCCCCCTTGCGGACCCCGACGATCACGTCGTAGCCGCTATCCTTGAGGTTCAGCGCGTGTGCGCGGCCCTGGCTGCCGTAACCCAGGATCGCGATGCGCGCACCCTTCAGCGCCTTCCTGTCGACGTCCTTCTGCGAGTAGATCCGCATTCTTGAATGCTCCAGTGATTTGTTGCTCAAGCGACCCGGCCATCGGGTCGCGCACTCAAAAAGAAACCCCGCCTCGGCGCGGGTCCGGTGCGGGGTTCCTTGGTTTTCAGCTCCGGCCGGGTATCAGACCGGGAACCCGCACTTCCAGGCTGGCAGCAGGAGTACGGGGTCAACCTCGTGCCACGAGACCTTCGCGCAGAAACGATCTGCAGCGGTATCGACGCGTGTTGAAGGCGTTCGGCTCATGGGCCCCAGGCGAGCGAGGAATTTGGAAATGACACCACAAACGGGTGCGGTGCGTCAACGGCAAGGCCGCGTCGTGGAACAGGAATTCGCCGCGCCGGCACGCGCGGGGCTACCATCCGGGCAACGTCATTCGAGGGTTCGCGATGCTGGACTCGCTGCGCGCCGCGCCGTCTGCGGATTCGAGACCGGTCCACCTGGTCGGGGAGGCGGAACTCGAAGCATGGCTGTCGGCGTGTCCGGGCCCCCACGCGGTATGGCTCCGGTCACAGGGCTTCCGGGCCGAGGCGCATCGCGTCGTCAGCTGGCCCGGCGCCGACGGCAGGCCCGCCGGAGCGGTGCTGGGCCTCGGAAAGTTCGCCGCGACTGAAATTTCGAGCCCGTGGCTGACCGCGGGTCTTCGCGATCGACTGCCGGAAGGCGACTGGCACCTGGCGGGAGATCCCGGCGTCGCCTGCGCAACGCAGGCGATGCTCGGGTTCGGGCTCGGCGACTATCGCTTCGATCGTTACCGCAGGACGGATGCCGCGCGCCGGCCGGTCACCCTCGCGGGCGTCCCGGGTATCGACCTCGAGCGGATACGAAGGATGGTGCGCGCCGACGCGCAGGCACGCGACCTCATCAACACGCCGGCCGGCGACCTCGGGCCGGAGCAGCTCGCCGCGGCGGCACAGGCGCTGGCGGTGCGTCACAAGGCGGAATTGCGGCAGATCGTGGGCGAAGACCTGCTGGCGGCGCGGCTGCCGCTGATCCACGGCGTCGGCCGGGCGGGAACCCAGGCGCCGCGGCTCATCGACCTGCGCTGGGGCAGAGCAGGCCACCCGCGCGTCACGCTCGTGGGCAAGGGGGTCTGTTTCGACACCGGTGGCCTCGACCTGAAGCCCGCGGCCGGCATGGCCCTGATGAAGAAGGACATGGGTGGCGCAGCGATCGTGCTGGCCTTGACAGAGCTGATCATGGACGTCGGTCTGCCCGTGCAGCTGCGCCTGCTGATTCCCGCGGTGGAGAACGCGATCGGTGCCGCCGCGATGCGGCCCGGCGACGTGCTCGACAGCCGCAGGGGGCTCACCGTCGAGATCGGCAACACCGATGCCGAAGGCCGCCTCGTGCTGGCCGATGCGCTCGCGCTCGCCGACGAGGATGATCCGGAGCTGCTGATCGACTGCGCGACGCTGACCGGTGCTGCGCGTGTGGCGCTGGGCCCGGAGCTGCCCGCGCTGTTCTGTGCCGACGACGCCCTGGCGGAACAGCTGATCACAGCGGGCCAGCGCGCCGGCGACCCCGTCTGGCGCCTGCCACTCTGGGCCGGCTACGACGAGGAGCTGGCGAGCAAGGTCGCGGACGTCAACAATGTCAGCGCGACGTCCTTCGCCGGCGCGATCTTCGGCGCGCTGTTCCTGCAGCGTTTCGTGTCGCGCCCCCGCCGCTGGGTGCACATCGACCTGTATGCCTGGAATGGCAGGGATCGGCCCGGCCGGCCCGCAGGCGCCGAGGCGCAGGCGCTGCGCGCCCTGTTCGACTGGATCGAGGGCCGCTATGGCGCCGGGGCCCGCGGCATGTGAACGGCCCACGGGTGCCGCCGCCCGACGATCGCAGGTGACGCACGCGGGCACGCCCGTCACAATGGCGCTCCTTTTCCCCAACACGGCTCAACGACTCATGGCACGCAAGAAGAAGAGCGTCGATCCCCGGCAGTACTCACGACTGGTCGTCGATGGCGTCAAGCAGGCGCCGAGCCGCGCCATGCTGCGCGCAGTCGGATATCGGGACGCCGATTTCACCAAGCCGGCCATCGGCGTGGTCTCCACCTGGAGCAATCTGACACCCTGCAACATGCATATCGACGTCCTCGCGCATCACGCCGCGGCGGGGGTCGACGGCGCGGGTGGCAAGAGCACCATCTTCGGCACGATCACGGTCTCGGACGGCATTTCGAATGGCACGCCCGGCATGCGCTACTCGCTGGTCTCGCGCGAGGTCATCGCGGACTCCATCGAGGTGGTTACCGGCGCGCAGGGTTTCGACGGGCTGGTCGCGATCGGCGGCTGCGACAAGAACATGCCCGGCTGCATGATCGCGATCGCACGGCTCGACCGGCCCGCCGTGTTCGTCTATGGCGGCACGATCCGCCCCGGCGCGAAGCGCCGCGACATCATCTCCGTGTTCGAGGCGGTCGGGGGACATGCGGCCGGGCGCGTCTCCGACGCCGAACTGCACGAGGTCGAGTGCACCGCGATCCCGGGCGCCGGCAGCTGCGGCGGCATGTACACGGCCAACACCATGGCCTCGGCGATCGAGGCGCTCGGCTTCTCGCTGCCCGACAGTTCGGCACAGGATGCCGTATCGAAGCAGAAACAGAACGATTGCGTGCGCGCGGGCCAGGCCGTGGTAGAACTTGCCAGGGCCGGCATCCGGCCGTCCCGGATCCTGACCCGGCAGGCCTTCGAGAACGCGATCGTGACGACGATTGCGCTGGGCGGCAGCACCAATGCCGTGCTGCACCTGCTGGCCATTGCGCACGCGGCCAGAGTCCGGCTGTCGCTGGACGATTTCACGCGCATCGGCCGGCGCGTGCCGGTGCTGGCCGATCTGCGCCCGAGCGGCCGGTACGCGATGTCCGAGCTGGTGGCGATCGGCGGCATCCAGCCGCTCATGAAGGCACTGCTCGACGAGGGCCTGCTGCATGGCGACTGCCTGACCGTCACGGGCCGCACGCTCGCCGAGAACCTGCGCAACGTGGGACCTTACCCCGCGGGCCAGGACATCGTGCGTTCCTTCGCCGACCCCATCAAGAAGGACAGCCATCTTGTCGTGCTGTACGGCAATGTGGCCCCCGAAGGAGCCGTCGCCAAGATCACCGGCAAGGAGGGCCTGTCGTTCACGGGCCGCGCGCGGGTGTTCGACGGGGAGGAGCGGGCGCTGCAGGCGATCCTGGACGGCGTCGTCAAGGCGGGCGATGTCATCGTGATCCGCTACGAGGGCCCGAAAGGCGGACCGGGAATGCGTGAGATGCTGGCGCCGACGAGCGCGATCATGGGTCGGGGCCTTGGCGACAAGGT
>CAYWMY010000166.1:0-6684 GCA_964459405.1 uncultured Steroidobacteraceae bacterium
GCGCGTACCAGGCATCGACGTTCGGGGTGTGCGGGCGATCGATATCCATCGCGTACCAGCGATACAGCGTCATGCCGGCCGGGATATCGGCCATTGTGAACGCGTCGCCCGCCAGGTACCTGCGCCCCGCCAGGTGGCCATCCAGCAGCCGGAAGCGCGCCACCGTCGCCTCGAGGTGTCTCGCGATCGCCTGCGCGTCGCGCTTCGAGGGTGGCGTGCGCACGAGGCGCCAGAAGAGCCACAGCCAGTCGACTTCGAGCTCGGTCGTGCCCCAGGTCATCCACTGGTCCGCGATCGCGCGTTCGGCCGGATCCACCGGCCAGAGCGTGCCGGCGCCGTAGCGTGCCGCGAGATAGCGGACGATGGCGTCGCTCTCCCAGACCACCAGGTCGCCGTCCCGCAGTGTCGGTATCCGGCCGTTCGGGTTCATCGCGAGATAGGCCGGATCACTGAGCCCGCCGTAGTCACCACCGGCCGGGATGTGCTCGTAGGGCCGTGAAAGCTCTTCGAGAGTCCAGAGGACCTTCTGGACGTTCGCGGAGGACTTCCGCCCCCAGAGCGTGATCTTTCCCGGCGCCGTCATGACGTCTCCTCCTGTCCAGCCTCAGCGCTGGACCATCTTGTTGAGATCCTGCGCCACCTTCCGGTCGCGCTCGGCACGATCGCCGGCTTCTTCCTTCTGCTTCTCCAGGTCCACGGGCACCTTGATGCCGCGGATGCAGGCGGGACGCCGGGCGAGCGCGTCGATCCAGCGTTTCAGATGGTCGAGACCCTCGATGCTCACACCTGACCATTCGTGGGTCCGGACCCAGGCCCAGTTCGCGATGTCGGCGATTGAATAGTCGCCGGCAAGATACTCCGTGCGACCGAGCTGCGTGTTCAGCACTTCGAACAGCCGGCGGCACTCGTTCTGGTAGCGGTCGATCGCGGGCTGGATCTTCTCGGGGAAGTACCGGAAGAAGACGTTTGCCTGGCCCATCATCGGGCCGATGCCACCCATCTGGAACATCAGCCACTGCAGCGCACGCGAGCGGCCGGGCTCCGCGCGCGGCAGCAGCCGGCCGGTCTTCTCCGCGAGATAGATCAGGATCGCGCCCGACTCGAACAGGACCAGATCGTTCGCACCGCGATCGATGATGACCGGAATCCGGCCATTCGGGTTCAGTTCCAGGAACCAGGACTCCTTCTGTTCGCGATTGACGAGATCGATGTGGCGGAACTCGTAGGGCAGCCCCATTTCCTCGAGCGCGATCGACACCTTCCATCCGTTGGGTGTCTCGGCCGTGAACAGCTTGATCATCACCGTCCCCCTTCGCACGCGGGTGCTTCAGACCCGTCGGTCATTCGCCCGTCACGCGCTCCCGCACCACCGGAAAACGATCGTAATAGAACTGGAAGCGCCTGCGCAGCGCCGGAACGTCGACGCCGAAGTCGCCTTGGAGATCGTAGACGACCTGCCCGTGCCTGCCGCGCCGGTTGCCGGCGAGGTAAGCGTCGATGCGTCGCGAGGCTTCGTCGGTGAGCGGCAGGCCTGCGAGGCGCCAGGCGCGCTCGATGGTCCCCTTCTCGTCGGCCATGTACTCGTGGAACAGCACGTCCATGGTGCGGTCCTGCGGCATGAGCCCGCGATCGTGCACGCAGCGCCTGAGCGTCGTCTCGACACGGTCGATCCACAGCGCGGCGAGCCCGGGCAGATCGGCCTCGCTGCGCCGGATGCGGTCCCAGTACGCGATCATCGTGATTGCGGACTGGATGACCGCCACCGGGTCGCGATGCGCGATGATCATGGTTGCATCGGGATAGACGTTGAGGATCGCAGCCAGGTTCTCCATGTTCGGCGGCGATTTCATGATCCAGCGCTCGGCACCCTTGAACCAGGTCATCGCCTGCAGCACCTTCTTCCCGTAGGCGTAGTGTGGCGTCTGATCGTGCGCGAAGTAATAGCGCTGCCAGGCCGGTGCGCGGAACAGCCAGTCGGGCACATAAGAGCTGAAATCGGGGGACTGCAGCTCCACTTCCTCGTGGATGTGATCGGGCGCCATGTCGTGCATCGCCGGGAAGTACTGCAGCACTGAGGTCAGGATGCGCCAGGCCTCGACCGATCGCCGGTACCGGGGATTGCCGTCGTTCTCCTCGAACGATACCGGTTCGCCGGGCAACGGCACGGGCTCGGTGGCCTCCCAGAGCTTCATCGAGCGCAGCACCGGGCTGGTCGCGAGCGCGTTGACCAGGTGCGTGGTACCGGAGCGCGGCATACCGGAGACGATGATCGGGCGATCGATCTGGATGCGCGCGATCCCGGGATGCCTCACCAGCAGGTCCTCGACCCGCAGGCGGCAGGCCGCATAACGCACCAGCTGCTCGAGGAGGGCCGCGCGGCCGAAGCGGTTCAGACCACGGTCCTCGTTGGCGTACCGCAGCCACAGGCCGAGCCGCTCCTTGAAGTCCTCGGCGCCGAAGTTGCTCAGGCCGGTTCTGTCGCGCGCGGCCGCGAGTACAGCCTCGACGGACAGGGTCACCTCGGGTGCCGAGTCGACGACGCGCTGCTCAACTGAGGAGAGAACGGGCCTCGCGAGGTCCGTGATTCTGATCTGCTTCATGGTTCGCGGACAGCCACCCTGAATGACGTAGCCCATCGGGACCGTGACGCCCGTGCCGTGCGCGGTCGGAAGCTTCGGCTGCGCAGGCCGGGCCGCCCTGCACCCGCGGCCGTGGCGAATGCGCCCGTGACCGCCAACCTGTACATGAGTCTTCGCGACAGTTGAACTGCCGGTTCGTCGCTCGACATTTTCACGCATCGGCAACCGGATTGACATCGGCGGTACCGCGCGGCAGCGGCTGTTTCGAACGGTGTCGGCGGTGGGGCGTGCGCACCTTCCCGGGCATTCTGCTCGCCGAGAACGGTACCATCAGCCTGCCGGCTTCTGGACACATCGACAGCGATTCAATGCTGAGCCTGCTGGACACCCCGCTTGAAGGCCCGGCAGCTTCGCGAGGCCACCAAGGGCCTGATATGGCGCCCCGCAGATCTGCACGGGTTTCGACGCTCAGGAATCGACCGCCGCTGGAGAACAACGTCATGCCTTACGTGTTGCAGTTCGATTTCCCCTACGAAGGGCCCTGGGGCGAGGAAATGGCGTCGGCCATGGCTGATCTGGCCCGGTCGATCGCCCGGGAGCCGGGGCTGCGCTGGAAACTCTGGATCGAGAACAGGGAAACCGGCGAGGCCGGCGGCATTTATCTGTTCGAGGACCTGCCGAGTGCCGAAGCGTATCTCGCCATGCATACCCGGCGCTTGGGGAGTCTCGGAATTCCTCGAGTCAACAGCAGGATCTATGCCGTCAACGAAGCGCTCTCACGCAGCTGCCGGGCGCCGGTCTGAGCCGTGTCTTGAATGGGCCCGCTGGGATTCGAACCCAGGACCAAGGGATTATGAGTCCCCTGCTCTAACCGCTGAGCTACAGGCCCGCGCGGATTCTAGCGGGCTGCCGGCCATCGCGGCACGGGAGTTTGACCGGAGTCGCGCGCGGTACTCGCGACGAAGCCGCACGGCGGCCGCGGAATCACTCTCGCGAGGTGGGACCGGGTCGCCCCCCGCCTTGCGCAAGGGCCTCACGGGCGGGCACGACGGCAGCGAGCGCGACGGCTCACTGCCTCGTGCGGACAATCAGGAACCGGTCATCATCTGCGACTGGCAATAGTTCTCGAGGCCCACGCGCTGGACGAGCTCCAGCTGGGTCTCGAGCCAGTCGATGTGTTCCTCCTCGGATTCGAGGATCTTCTCGAACAGCTCGCGCGACACATAGTCACCGAGCTGCTCGCAATCGGCGATCGCGGCCTTCAGGTCGGGGTGCGCCTGGCGTTCCAGCGACAGGTCGCACTCGAGGATCTCGACGACCGTTTCACCGATGAGGAGCTTGCCGAGGTCCTGCAGGTTCGGCAGGCCTTCCAGAAACAGGATGCGGGCGATCAGCGAATCGGCGTGCTTCATCTCGTCGACCGATTCCCGGTACTCGTGCCTGCCCAGTTGCGGCAGGCCCCAGTGGTCGAACATGCGCGCGTGCAGGAAGTACTGGTTGATCGCGGTCAGCTCGTTCTTGAGCACCTTGTTGAGGTGCGCGATAACCTTCGGATCGCCTTTCATGGCGCCTCCTCGACAGCGGGGTATCAGGCTGCGTCAGCGACGCAATCTAGCACGTGGTGGAGGCGGTTCCTGAAGAAAGCGGTCGGGCGCTCTCGAGAATCTGGCGTGCCATCGGTTCGCACCGGCCGCAGGCGGTGGCAACACCCGTGCACGACTGGAGGTCCTCGAAGCAGCACTTGCCGGCATCGATGGCTTCGCGCAGATCGCGATCACGAACGCCCTTGCAGAGGCAGACAAACATGGTGGCCCTCGCGGGTGCGGAGTCTATTGTCAGGGATAATATAAACACGAATCGTTCGCATTACTAGCACTATTCACCACTGCTTCTATTCATCGGCCGTTCAGGCACTTGCGCGCACGCTGCATGTGTACGAGTTGAGGCGAAAGTGCACCGTCACGGATGCGGCGTTGCGAAACTTGGCGATGCCGACCGTGCGATGCAGAATGCGCCTCCGCGAAACGATCGCGTGTGTCCATTTATTTCTTCGGGAGCCAGTCAATGAGCAATGAGAGTCTGTCGCGCCGTGATCTACTGAAGGGTGCGCTTGTCGGGATCGCCGCCGGTTCGGCCGCGAGCCTCGTGACCCACGTCGCGCACGCGGCCCCGCCGATGCTGGCGGAGACGGACGGCAACGCCAAGCAGATGGCCTACGTCGCCGACGCAGCCAAGGTCGACGCCAAGGCGAACCCGACCTTCAAGGCGGGTCAGCACTGCGCGAACTGCGCGCTTTACCAGGGCAAGGCCGGCGATGCCTCGGGCCCCTGCGCGATCTTCCCCGGCAAGCACGTGGCCGCGAACGGCTGGTGCAAGGTCTGGGCGAAGAAGGCCTGAGTGCCTGACGACCCGCCGCCCCCACGCGCTCGGCGTGGAGGTGGAATGAATCAAGCCCGGGGGCGCTGCCCTCCGGGCTTTTTCTTTGGTTCAGTCGGGATGCCGCCGCGTGCCACGAGTCGATGTGTGCCGGTCGACTGCGGCTCATCCGCCCAGTGCGGCGATCACCTCGGGTGGGGCCTGCACGAGTTCGATCAGCACACCTTCACCGCCGATCGGAGACTGCTCGTTGCCCTTCGGGTGGATGAAGCAGATGTCGTGGCCGGCCGCACCCTTGCGGATACCACCCGGGGCAAACCGCACTCCCTGGGCGCCCAGCCATTCCACGGCCTTCGGCAGATCGTCGATCCACAGCCCGATGTGATTGAGCGGCGTGGCGTGCACGGCGGGCTTGGCCGCCGGGTCGAGCGGCTGCATCAGATCGACCTCGACCCTGAACAGCCCGCTGCCGAGACTGCAGATGTCCTCGTCCACGTTCTCGCGCTCTGAGCGGAACGTGCCGGTGACTGTGAGCCCGAACAGATCGACCCACAGCGAACGCAGCCGCTCCTTGCTCGTGCCGCCGATCGCGACCTGCTGCACGCCCAGGACACGGAACGGCTTCTTCGTCGAGTTGCTCATTCGAACTCCATGATGATCTGGTCGACTGCGAGGCTGTCACCCTTCTTCGCCGCCACCTTCGCCACGACACCATCCTGCGAGGCGAACAGGATGTTCTCCATCTTCATCGCCTCGATCACCGCGAGCCTCTCGCCGGCCAGCACCTTCTGACCCGGCTGCACCGCCACGTCGACCAGCAGTCCGGGCATCGGCGACAGCAGGTAGCGCGACATGTCCGGCGGTGGCTTGTGCGGCATCAGCGCGTAGAGCTGCGCCGCCCGCGGCGACAGCACGCGCGCCAGCACCGTGAGTCCGTTGTGGGCGATGCGGAAATCCACGCCCACGCGCTCGACCTGCACGCAGAACGGCACGCCGTCACATTCCCCATGCACGGCGACGTCCCGAATCGTGCCGGCGAGCCGGATCGTGCGCGTGCGCCTGCCGACGGTCACGCGGGTGACGCCGCCGTCACCCTGCACCTGAACGGGATGGTCGACGCGCGCCCCCGCCTCGCCATGCACGACGACGATGAAGTCCTCGCGGATCGACATCTCGTGGCCGCGCAGCTGACCGCTGAGCCCCCTGGACCGCTCCAGTCCCTGCCGTTTGATGGCCGCCGCGAGTCCGATCACGAAATCGGGATCGTCATGCGGCACCTGCGCGACCGAGAAGCCCTTCGGGTACTGCTCGGCGATGAACCCGGTGTTGAACTCGCCGGCGACGAACTTCGGATGCGCGAGCAGCGCCGCCTGGAACGGGATGTTGCTGGAGATGCCGCGGATCACGAAGGCGTTCAGCGCCTCGCGCATCCTGCGGATGGCGTCATCGCGATCGCAGCCGTACACGATGAGCTTGGCGATCATCGAGTCATAGAACATCGGGATCTCGCCGCCCTCGACGACGCCCGTGTCCACCCGCACACCGCCCTCCGCCGGCGCCGGCAACGATGCCTCCATCGTCTGCGCCGGTGGCCGGAACTTCACCAGCCGGCCCGTCGACGGCAGGAAGTTCCGGATGGTACGGCGACCACCGAGATCGACCCTCTTTCCCTACCCGCCGCTCTTCCGATCTGCGATGGTCCCGGTGTTGATCTCGCCGGCGGCCACGC
>CAYWMY010000167.1:0-2350 GCA_964459405.1 uncultured Steroidobacteraceae bacterium
CGGGGTCGATCGCGGGTTGATCGGTGCTTGGCCCCACAGCCCAAGCTTCCCAGAACCCTGACCGCATGCGCCTGAACCTGCCCTTCGCCACGCTCATCGCCGTTGCGGCCCTCTCGGGCTGCGAGAAGAAGGGCACGACCGAGCCCGATCACGATCAGAGCGGGGGCGTGAGAGCCGATCCAGGTGGGGAGACCCCCACCCCGAGCCCGTCGCCGACGACGTAATCCTCATCGGCGAGGTTGGTTCGCTCACCGGCAGCGAGGCCACCTTCGGCACCTCGCCAGACGCGATCGCCGCGCTCGCTTACGACGCCGCCAACGTCGCGATCTCGGCGATGCGAACTGGCCCCGACCTCTCCGGTCCGGCCCTGTAGGACGTAATCGCCAAGACCTCCGACTTCGAAGGCGTCGCCGGGACGATTACGCTCGACGAGAATCGCAGCCCCGTGAAACCGGCGATCGTGCTCCAAGTTCAAGAGGGCAAGGTCAAGTACCTGGCGACCATCACCCCCTGAGTCGTGGCCGAGTTCTTCCAGCACGTCATCAACGGCCTCGCGGCCGGCACCATCTACGCCCTGGTCGCGCTGGGCTATACGATGGTCTATGGCGTTCTCAAGCTGATCAACTTCGCTCACGGCGACGTGATGATGGCCGGCGTGTACATCGCATACGCCACCGCGAAGCAGCTAGGGCGCGGGGCCCAGTCTTCGATGCTGGGCGTCATGCTCATCTTCCTGATCTCGATGGCGGGCTGCGCGCTCATCGGCTTTCTGATCGAGCGCTTCGCGTATCGGCCGCTGCGCGAGAAGCCGCGCCTGACCGCGCTCATCACCGCGAGCAGGATCTCCTATACACTCTCTCACCGCTTCCAGCTCGATGTCCGCTTCTTGCCGGGGGCGGCGCCGCGTGCCTTTCCCGAGATCATCAAACCCGTCGAGTGGATGGTGATCGGTGATCGCGACGTGGTTCTCTGGAACTGGCAGGTCATCTCGGTTTCGATCGCGGTGGGCTTGATGCTCACGCTCCAATTCCTGGTCTTTCGCACGCGCTTCGGTCGCGCCATGCGTGCGGTCTCCTTCGATCACCGGACCGCCGCCTTGATGGGCATACCCGTCGATCGCATCATCGCGCTCACCTTCATGCTCGGCAGCGCGCTGGCGGCCGGCGCCGGCATCTTGTACGCGATCAAAGACACCGCGGTGCAGCCGCTCATGGGTTGTAGGTCGGCCTCAAGGCCTTCGTGGCCGCGGTCATCGGCGGCATCGGTCACGTGCCGGGCGCGGGGATCGGCGGCCTGTTGCTCGCCCTCGTCGAAGAGTTCGTCGTCGGCTACACCGCAAGCACCTGGCGTGACGCCGTCGCGTTCGGATTCTTGATCCTCGTCCTCCTGGTGCGACCCGAAGGTCTCTTCGGCCGCACCACCGCGGAGAAGGTGTGATGCCGAAGTCCCTGGGTGGTCCGCTGCCGGTCCTGATGGCGCGTTGAGGCATTTCGCGTCAGAACGGGAAGACCAGCGGCACGGCGACGACGCAGAACGCCATCACCGCCAGTGAGAACGGCGCGCCGATGCGGACGAAATCGTTGAAGCGGTAGCCGCCGGGGCCCACAACGAGGGCGTTCACCGGCGAGGAAACCGGCGTCATGAACGCGGCCGACGCCGCCAGCGCGACGGTCATCGCAAACGGATACGGCGAGACCCCGAGCGCCGTGGCGACCGCGAGGGCGACGGGCGCCATGAGCACCGCGGTCGCCGTGTTCGAGACGAACAGTCCGAGCAGCGCAGTCGACGCGAACAGGGCGGCCAGCGCGATGCGCGGGCTCGCATCGCCGGCCGCTGCCAGCAGCGCTGCGGCGGCCAGGTCGACCCCGCCGCTGCGTTGAAGCGCGAGCGAGAAGGGCAGCATGCCGATGATCAGCACGAGGGTCTGCCAGTGGATCGATCGGTAGGCAGAGTTGATGTCGATGCAGCCGAACAGTCCCATCAACAGGCAGGCAATCAGCGCCGCGAGCACGTTCGGGACGATGCCCGTGACCATCATGGCCACCATCAGGGCGAGCACGAAAAGAGCCGGCCGCGCGCGCGCGGCCGCCGGCGCGACCTCGTCGAACTCGGCCGGCAGATTCGTCGCGACCAGGTCCCTGCCGACTGCTGCCAGCTTGCGGATCGCCCGCCACGGACCGACGGCGAGCAGGGTGTCGCCGATCTGCAAGGGGGTATCGGCGAACCGCGTGGTCACCGGCGCGCCGCGGCGTTTCAGGCCGAGTACCGCGAGGTCGTAGGTCGTGCGAAACCGCGCCTGAATGATGCTCTTGCCGACGAGCGGCGATTGCGCGGGGACGATCAGCTCGAC
>CAYWMY010000167.1:2360-6655 GCA_964459405.1 uncultured Steroidobacteraceae bacterium
CCACCGCGCAGCACGGTCCGCGCGTCGACATCCCCGATCGGCTGGTTGTCGCGGCGCAGACCGACGACGGCAAGGCCATGGACCGACCGGAACCGCGACTGCGCGATGCTTCTGCCGACAAGCGGCGAGTCGGGCGGCACGATCAGCTCGACCATGCCGATATCCTCCTTGAGGTCGGAGAAGTGCGAGCCGGTGAGCGGCAGTCGTTCGAGTCCGTGACGCCGCAGCAGCGCGTCGAGGTCCTCGCGTGTGTCGAAGGCGTCGAGGAACAGCACGTCGCCGGCCTGCAGGCGGGTGTTGGCGGACGGCGTGATCAGCCGTCTGCCGAAGAGTTCATTGCGTTCGATGGCGAGCAGATTGACGCCGTCGCTGGCCCGCAGGTCGAGCGCCTGCAGCGTGCGCCCGAGGAGCGGCGAGGTCGGGATGACGCGAAGCCGGTGTTCACGTCCGGCCAGCGCGTAGGCGTCGATCCATGTGGCCATCCGCGGGCGCGCCGAGACCGCCGGGGCGACGGCTGCGCCGGGGCGAAGCAGCCAGCGGCCGGCCAGCAGCATGTAGCCGATCGCCAGCCCCAGCACGGGCAGGCCGAAAGGCGTGAAAGCGAAGAAGTCGAAGCCCTCGTGGCCGCTGCGCGTCAGCTCGCCGTTCACCACCAGATTCGGGGCGGTACCCACCAGTGTCATCATGCCGCTGATCAGCGCCGCGACACTCAGCGGCATGAACAGCCGACCGGCTGCGATGCCGGTATTGCGCGCCACGCGCAGCGCGACCGGGATGAAGATCGCGACCACGCCGGTCGAGCTCATGATCGATCCGACCGTCGCGACGATCACCATGAGCAGCGTGATCAGGCGGGTCTCGCTGGCGCCGGCGCGCCGGACCAGCCAGTCTCCCGTGCGCTGCGCGATGCCGGTCCGCACCAGCGCTTCGCCGATCACGAACAGCAGTGCGATCAGCACGACGTTGGGATCCGAGAATCCGGCCAGTGCGTCCTGGGTATCGATCACACCGGTGAACGGCAGCGTCGCGACCACCAGCAGGGCAACGACGTCGTTGCGCGGCCGGTTCAGGGCGAACATGGTGATCGCGACCCCGAGCAACGCGAGGATGATGAGCAGATCGGCATTCATGGGCGTGACAATACGGCATGCGAGGGTACGTGTAGCCCCGCGCCAGCCTGCCGTCGTCCGGCGACGCGGAGATTCCGCGGTGCGGACTCGTCAGCGACGTGGCGTCCCGTCGGCGGGCGCGAGCCTGAGGATCCGGCCCCGCGGGCTGTCCGTGACCATGTAGAGTGCCCCGTC
The DNA here is from genome assembly GCA_964459405.1 of uncultured Steroidobacteraceae bacterium. GTDB lineage: Bacteria > Pseudomonadota > Gammaproteobacteria > Steroidobacterales > Steroidobacteraceae > CAYWMY01. The sequence goes on from CAYWMY010000167.1 coordinate 3,665, forward strand.
GGGGCCCTGGCGGACGTCACGGATGCGCTCGGCGAGATCGCCGCCGTAGCGCTCTTCCTTCGTCACCCGCCCGTTCTCGATCTCGAGCCGCACGAGCGCTCCCGGATTGAGCGAGCCGACGAAGAGATCTCCCCGCCACTCGGGGAAAGCTGCGCCCGTATAGAACACCGCTCCCGAGGGCGCGATGACCGGATCCCACCAGTAGACCGGCTGCTCCATGCCAGGCCTGGCCGTCGCGTCGCTGATCGGCCTGCCCGAGTACTCGACGCCGTACGTGATCACCGGCCAGCCATGGTTGTGGCCCGCCTGCGGGTGATTGAGCTCGTCGCCACCACGCGCGCCGTGCTCGGCGGTCCAGAGCTGGCCGGTCCCGGGGTGCAGCGCCGCGGCCTGGATGTTGCGATGACCATAGGACCAGATGCCGCCGAGCGCGTCTGCACGCGCCACGAAGGGATTGTCCTTCGGAATCGAGCCATCGGGATGGATGCGCACCACCTTGCCGATCGCGGTCGAGAGCTTCTGTACCAGCGGGCGCTGGTCCTGCCGATCGCCGGTGGTCACGAACAGCGTGCCGTCGCGGGCGAACACGAGCCGCGAGCCGAAGTGGTTGTTGCCGCGCGTCTTCGGTTGCTGGCGCCAGATCACCTGCACACCCTCGAGCGCGCGCTCTCCGAGGCGGCCGCGTGCCACGGCCGTGCCCGCACCGCCCTCGCCGGGCTCGGCGAACGAAAGATAGACCAGCCGGTCCTCGGCAAATGTGGGGCTCAGCGCCACATCGAGCAGGCCGCCCTGACCGCGTGCGTGCACCACCGGCACGCCTGCGAGCGGCTCGGAGAGCCGGCCGTCGCGTCCGATGATGCGCAGCCGGCCCGGGCGCTCCGTCACCAGCATGCGTCCGTCGGGCAGGAACTCGAGCGCCCAGGGATGCTCGAGACCCGTGGCGACGACGCTCACCTCTCCTGGCGGCTCGATGCGCCCGGGAGTCGGGGAGCGCGGCGCCTGTGCAAGGGCCGGGATCGTGACGGCGCCTGCGAGCGCCGCGGTGAGCACGGTACGAAGTGCGAGGCTGGCGGGCATCGACCGATCCTCCGTGTCCGGTGAGCGCAATTGTGGCGGACTCGAGGTGTCGCGGCTATCGACGCTCATTGCGCCGGCCGGCCTGCCTCACGGTGCCTCTGCCGCGAAAACGATCAGATGCCGTGTGTCGAGCCGCAGGCCGACCCGGGTGCCGACGGTGTAGCCCTCGTGGCTGCGCGCGAGGGACAGCACCTTTTCACCGTTGTCGAGGCGGATCGTGTAGAGGTAATCCGCGCCGCGGAAATCCTGTTCCTCGATGGTGCCGCCCGCGGCTGCGCCCGCGCCCGCGCCGCCTTCGACGCACAGCAGGTCGTCGGGGCGCATCAGCACTTCCACCCGCGAGCCCGGTGCGCACTCGAGCGCCGTGCGGCTGTGGATCACGCCGAGCGCCGTGGCGACGGCATTCGCGTCGACGACCTCGCCTGCGATCAACGTGCCCTGGCCCACGAACTGCGCCACGAAGCGGCTGGCGGGGCGGTGGTAGAGGTCGTATCCGCCGGCCCACTGCAGCAGCCTGCCCTGGCACATGACACCGATCTCATCGGCCATGGCGAAGGCCTCCGCCTGGTCGTGCGTCACGAGCACCGCGGTCATGCCCTCGTGACGCAGGATGCGCCGCACCTCGCGCGCGATGCCCGCGCGCAGCGTGACGTCGAGGCTCGAGAACGGCTCATCGAGCAGCAGCAGGCGCGGTCGCGGCGCGAGTGCACGCGCGAGCGCCACGCGCTGTTGTTCTCCGCCCGACAGCTGGTGCGGGAAGGACCGTTCCCGGTGAGACAGGCCGACCAGCTCCAGCAGCCCGGCGATGCGCGCGCGACGGTCCGCGGCGTTCCAGGAGCGGATGCCGAAGGCGATATTGCCGGCGACGTTCAGGTGGCTGAACAGCGCGAAATCCTGGAATACCATGCCGACCGAGCGCTGCTCCGGAGGCACGTGCCGCCGTGGTGCGCTCATCTCGCGGCCGCCCACGACGATGCGACCGGCGCGCGCGGGCTCGAAGCCCGCGATGGCCCGCAGTACGGTCGACTTGCCGCTGCCGCTCGGTCCGAGCAGACAGCCGATGTTGCCCTGCGCGAGCGAGAAGCCGACGTCCTCGACCACTGCGCGCGAGTCGTAGGCCACCGTGAGATCCTCGACTTCAAGCAGCATTGATCGCTCCGGGCGCGCCCTGGGTGGCAGGTGCGTTCATGGCCCGGCTCAGCAGCACGACCGGCAGCAGCCCGACCAGCACGATCGCGAGCGCAAAGCTCGACGCATCCGCGAGGCGCTCGTCCGAAGCGAGTTCGTAGGTGCGCACCGCGAGCGTGTTGAAGTTGAACGGTCGCAGGATCAGGGTCGCGGGCAGTTCCTTGAGCACGTCGACGAACACGAGGATGAGCGCACTGAGCGCGGAGGCCCGCAGAAGCGGCAGGTGCACGCGTCGCAGTACCCCGGCCGGCGACAGGCCCAGGGAGCGCGCGGCGTCGTCCATCGATGGCTTCACGCGCGTGAGCCCGGATTCGATCGCGTGCAGCCCGACCGCGAGGAAGCGCACCCCGTACGCGAACAGCAGCGCGACCAGCGTGCCGCTCAGCAGAAGCCCCGTCGAGATGCCGAAGCGGTCGCGCATCCAGGCGTCGAGCGCGTGGTCGAAGGCCGCGAAGGGCAGCATGACCCCGAGCGCGATCACCGTGCCCGGCACCGCGTAGCCCATCGAGGCGAGATGCACGGCGCCCTGCACCATCGCGTCGCGGCGCAGCCGCCGGCCGTACGCGAACAGCACGGCGAGCACGAGCACGAGCAGCGCGGCGGCGGCGGCGAGGCCGATGGTATTGAGCGCGATCGCGAGGAACTGCGCATCGAGCACCTGGCCCGCCGTGTGCGCCGCCCAGTACAGCAGCTGGCCCGACGGCACGAGGAAGCCGAGTGCCAGCG
>CAYWMY010000168.1:0-6640 GCA_964459405.1 uncultured Steroidobacteraceae bacterium
GGCTCCCAGCAGCCGTTGATGTAGCACTGCTCTCGAAACAGCGAAGCATCGCGAAGCGGCAGGGATGAGACGACTGCAGAACTCATGACACGAACTCCTGACCGACCGCTCTCGATTGCCGGACGCGTACTCGATTCATTGACCATGGCTGTCCGGAGAAGGCGCCACGCCACTGCCCGGCCGCTAACTCACTCACCGTCACGTGCCGGGCAGCACCAACTCGCGCATCCGGGCTTTCAGCGTATCCGGAATCGGCACGGGCCGCCGCGTCGCGGGATCGACGAACACGTGCACGAAGAAGCCCACGGCCGCCGGGGCCTCGCGGCCCGGCAGGAACATGCCGATTTCATAGCGCAGGCTCGAGTTGCCGATACGCCCGATGCGCAGGCCGCCCTGCACGACCTCGGGGAACGTCACCGGCGCGAGGAACTGACAGCCGCTCTCCACGCACAGTCCGATGCCGCGCCAGTCGGGGTTCCGCAGCACGCCCTTCTCGATGAGCATCGCCGTGAGGAGCGCATCCATCCACGAGTAGTAGACGACGTTGTTGACGTGGCCGTAGGGATCACCGTCCTGCCAGCGGCTCTGCAGGTCGCGCCAGTAGAGATACCGCGCGCGGGTCTCGGTCGTTCCAGCAGTCATTGCAGCGCTCCATCATTGAAAGCGCTTCCAGTTAAACTCATACGCATATATAAATCAATGATTACATGTGCTTGTGTATATTTTTCCGGAACACTGATTGACCACATGTAATCGCTTTCAATAGACTCCACGCCCAGCCGGGCGCCGAAGCGCCCCGAGGACTGGACGCTTGCCGCCGACCAAACCCCGCCGGATCCGGCTCGCGGACGTGGCCCGCCTGGCCGGCGTGTCGCTGGGCAGCGCCTCGCGGGCGCTGTCGGCACCGAGCAGTGTCCGGCAGGAGACGCTGGCACAGGTGCGGGCCGCGGCGGCACGCCTGGGCTACGTGCCTGACGCCGCCGCACGCGCACTGGCGATCGGCCGCACCGGCTGCATCGGCACGGTGCTGCCGACCATCAACAACCCGGTCTTCTCGGACTTCGTGCAGGCGCTGCAGAGAGAAACCCGTGCCGCGGGCCATCAGCTGCTGATCGCCGCGCATGAATACGATCATGAGGGCGAGGTCGCCATCGTCGAAGGCCTGCTGCGCCGTGGCGTGGACGGCCTCGTGCTGGTGGGCACACGGCACCACGCCGACGTCTACCGCCGCATCGAAGCGGCCGGCATACCGCTGCTGCTCGCGTGGTCGGTCGATGAGTCACCCCCGCAGGCCTGCGTCGGCATCCACAACCGGCGTGCCATGCGGCCGGTGGTCCAGCACCTGCTCGGCTTCGGACACCGCGACTTCGCCGTACTGAGCGGCGATCCCGTGCACAACGAGCGCGCGCACGGCCGGCTCGAGGGCGTCATCGACACGCTCGCGGCCGGCGGCATCGCGCTGCCCGCGACGCACGTCCTCATCTGCCCGTTCTCGGTCGCGGGTGGACGCGAGGGCCTGCGCCGCGCCGTCGCGCTGCAGCCGCGGCCCACGGCGATCGTGGCCTGCACCGACCAGCTGGCCGCCGGCGCACTCGCGGAGGCACGCCGGCTCGGCATCGCCGTGCCGGCCGCGCTCTCGATCACCGGCTTCGACGATGTCGAGTTCGCGGCACTGCTCGAGCCCGCACTGACGACGGTGCGCGTGCCCGCCGGCGACATCGGCCGCTTCGCGGCACGGCGCCTGCTGCGCGCCATCGACCCACCCGATGCTTCGCAGCCCGACGACTCGCACACCGTGATCGACACGGAACTGGTCGTGCGCGGCAGCACGGGTCCCGCACCTTCTGGCGCGGCGGGCAGGCCGTGACGACCTGTCACGCCATCGATGAACACCGCCGACCGTGCGGCGCACACCGGGGCTGAATCGTGGACACCGTTGAAGTCGTCGTGGTCGGTGCGGGCGTGATCGGGCTCGCGGTGGCGCGGGCCCTGGCACACGCCGGGCGCGAGACCATCGTCATCGAGACGCAGCCCGGCATCGGCGGCGAGATCAGCTCGCGGAACAGCGAAGTCATGCACGCGGGCCTCTACTATCCGCCGGGCTCGCTGAAGGCGCGCTTCTGCGTGCGCGGCCGCGATCGCCTCGAAGCCTTCTGCGCGCAGCACGGCGTGCCCCATCGCCTGTGCGGCAAGCTGATCGTCGCGACGCGCCGCGAACAACTCGCCGCGCTCATGGACATCCGCGCCAATGCTGCGGCCTGCGGCGTGGCTCTCGACTGGCTCGAGGTGGACGCCGTGCAGCGCCTCGAACCGGAGCTCGCCTGTGTGGCGGCACTGCACTCGCCACGCACGGGCATCGTCGACTCGCATGCGCTGATGCTGGCGCTGCAGGGCGAGGCGGAGCGGCACGGTGCCTCATTCGCGTTCGGCAGCACGATCACGGCCCTGGCCCTCGACGACGGCGCCGTGCGCATCGGGATCGGCGGTGCCGACCCGGCCGTGCGGGCCCGCGTGCTCGTGAACTGCGCCGGACTGCATGCGCCCGGCCTCGCGCGCGCGATCGTGGGATTTCCAGGCGCGCACGTGCCACCGGCGTATCTGGCCAAGGGCAGCTACTTCACGCTGAACGGCCGCGCACCCTTCGGCCGGCTCGTGTATCCGGTCCCCGAGCCCGGCGGCCTCGGCGTGCACCTGACCCTCGACCTCGGCGGACGCGCACGCTTCGGTCCCGACGTGGAGTGGGCCGAGCGCATCGACTACACCGTGGATCCGCGGCGCGGCGAGCGTTTCTACGATGCGATCCGCACGTACTGGCCCGGCCTGCGCGCCGACAGCCTCGTGCCCGCCTACGCCGGCATCCGGCCCAAGATCTCGGGTCCCGGCGAGCCCTCCGCGGATTTCCGCATCGACGGCCCGGCCGCGCATGGCGTGCGCTCCGTCGTGAACCTGTTCGGCATCGAGTCCCCGGGCCTCACCGCCTCACTCGCGATCGCCGAGCACGTCGCGGACCTCGTCCAGGAATCTCTACGTTGAACAGCAAAGGGACCGTCGGCGACGCCGGCACGTTCGACTACATCATCGTCGGCGCGGGCTCCGCGGGCTGCGTGCTCGCGAACCGCTTGACCACCTCGGGACGTCACCGTGTGCTGGTCCTCGAGGCCGGCGGTGCGGACCACAATCCCTGGATCCACGTTCCGCTCGGCTACGGCAAGCTGTTCGCGGACGCACGCGTCAACTGGATGTATCGCAGCACCCCGCAGGCGAACCTCGACGGCCGCGTGATCGACCAGCCGCGCGGCAAGGTGCTCGGCGGGTCGAGTTCCATCAACGGCCTCGTGTACATGCGCGGGCAGCGCGAGGACTTCGACGGCTGGCGCGACCTCGGCAATCCCGGCTGGGGTTACGACGACGTGCTGCCCTGTTTCCGCCGCTCCGAGGATCAGGCCCGCGGCGCCGATGCCTTCCACGGCACGGGCGGGCCGCTCGCGGTGTCCGACCAGCGCGAGCCGCACGAGCTCTGCAATGCCTTCATCGCGGCCTGCGAACAGGCGGGCCTGCCGCGCAACGACGATTTCAACGGTGCCACCCAGGAAGGCGCGGGCTATTTCCAGACCACCGCGCGTCGTGGCCGGCGATGCAGTGCGGCGGTCGCCTTCCTGCGCCCGGCGCTGAGCCGGCCGAACCTGCGCGTCGTCACGCGCGCCCACGCGACGCGCATCCTGTTCAGGGACGGTGCGGCCACGGGCCTCGAGTGGTGGCGCGAGGGCCGTCGTATCCGCGCCAGCGCCGCGCGCGAGGTGATCCTGAGCGCGGGCGCCATCAACACGCCGCAGCTGCTGCAGCTCTCGGGTGTCGGGCCGCGCGCCCTGCTCGAGCCGCTCGGTATCGAGACCGTGCACGAACTGCCCGGTGTCGGCGAGGGCCTGCAGGATCACCTGCAGGTGCGCATCGTCATGCGCTGCCGCCGACCGGTCACGATCAACGACGACATGCTGAGCCTGTATCGGCAGACACGCATGGCGTTGCACTACCTGCTGTGGCGCAAGGGGCCGCTGACCGTGAGCGCGGGCTACGCCTGCGCGTTCTTCCGCACCGACGAGCAACAGACGCGGCCCGACGTGCAGGTCCACTTCATCAACTTCAGCACCGACAAGATGGGCAAGGCGCTGCACCCGTTCTCGGCATTCACGGCCTCGGTGTGCCCGCTGCGCCCCCTGAGCCGCGGCCGCGTGCACATCACGAGCGCGGACCCGCTCGCGGCGCCGGCCATCGACCCGAATTACTTTGCCGAGGAATACGATCGGCGCACGGCCGTCGCGGGTCTGCGCAGGCTGCGCGGCATCCTCGGCCAGCCGGCGCTCGCGGCCTATGCCGACGCGGAAATTGATCCGGGGGCCGCCTGTGTCAGTGACGGCGAGCTGCTGGGGTTCTGCCGCTAGCGCGGCTCGACGCTGTACCACCCGACCTGCACCGCGCGCATGGGCCAGGATCCACTCGCCGTCGTCGATGCGCGCCTGCGCGTGCACGGCCTGCGCGGGCTGCGCATCGCCGACGGCTCGGTCATGCCCACGCTCGTCTCCGGCAACACCAATGCCGCGATCATCATGATCGCGGAGAAGGCCTCGGACCTCGTCCTCGAGGATGCCGCCCGATAGGATGGGCGCCACCGGAGTGCGGACGCCCGGCAAGATCGCTCCACGCCACGGGAGCACGGGCGCGCAGCAGGGTCGCCGAGCGAGCGTGTTGTCGCGAGACGAGGCGACCTTGCGTCAACAGCCCGCGCTCCGGAGACCGAATCCGGGCGAATCACCCGCAACGCGGCCGTTCAGATCGAGCGCGCGACCTCCGCCGCCCCGTGGATCGCGTGCATGACGCCGCTCTGACCCCGCGCGTCGCCGACGACGTGCAGCTTCACGTTACGGGCCCCGAGTTCGTCGACGAGCTCCCGGTTCGGCGCGTTGAATCCCGCGAGCACGACCGTACGCGCCGCGATGCGCCGCACGCGATCCGTGTACAGCACGCCGATCTCTACGTGATCGGCCGCGATGCGCCGCAGGTAATGCCCGCCGATGAAGTCGCAGCGGCCGGCCATCAGGCGTTCGCGCGCAGCGCCGACCGTCACGGGCGGATACGGCAGCGACTCGCCGGGCCTGTCGAAGCGCGACACGAACGTGAGCTCGACACCGGCCGCGAGCAGCAGCTCGGCCGCGGAAATCGCCTCGAAAGTCCCGGTGTCGTCGAAGACCAGCGCGGGGCCGGCAATGTCGGGCCGACGGCCCACGCCGAAGAGCGCCCAGGCGTCGTGCACGTGCGGCAGGTCGTGGCCCGGGACCGGTGTGGCCGGCACCGAGACCTGGAAGCCGTCGCCGCGCGGCGTGGACCCCGTCGCCAGGATCACTTCGTCGGGCGCGATCGAGGCGACGAGGTCGGCATCCACGGGCGAGTTCAGGTGCACGTCGACACCGAGGACCTCGAGCTCATTCGCGAGCCAGTGCGTGATCTGCCCGAGGTCGGCACGGTGCGGTGCGGCCGCCGCCAGCAGCACCTGGCCACCCAGCCGCTTCGTCGCCTCGTGCAGTTCGACGTGGTGGCCGCGCAGGGCCGCGGTGCGCGCGGCCTCGAGACCGGCGGGTCCGCCACCCACGACGAGGAGCTTCTTCGGCGGACCGCTCCGGCCCTCGGGCTCGAATGGAGTCTGCGACTCGCGGGCCGCCGCGACATTGACCACGCAGCTCAACACTCCGCGGCTCATGAGCTGCCCGACGCAGCCGATGTTCGTGCCGATGCACGGTCGGATGCGGTGTTCCTCCAGGCGGCGCGCCTTGTTCACGAGCTCGGGGTCGGCGATGAGCGCGCGCACCATGGAGACCAGGTCGGCCTCGCCGCCCGCGACGAGCGCGCTCGCATGATCCAGCGTCATGATGCGCCCGACCACGATCACGGGCTTCGTGACCGCACGCTTGATCGGACGGTTCGCCTCCATCTCGACGCCGAGCGGATCGTCGGCGAGCGCGATGAGCTTGTGGAAACGCCAGTAGGAACCCATGTGCAGCGAGACGTAGTCGACGAGCGGCTCGATGGCCGCGGCGATGCGTGCGGCGAGCGCAGCGTCGATGCCGCCCGGCACGTAGTCCTCGTTCGGGATGCGCACACCGACGGCGATGTCCTGGCCGACGGCGGCGCGGACCGCCGCGATCACCTCGCGGAGCAGGCGCAGGCGGTTCTCGAAGGAACCGCCGTATTCGTCGGTACGCTGGTTGAGCGCCGGCGACAGGGACTCGTGCAGCAGGTAGCCCGAGGCCGCATGGATGTCGATGCCGTCGAGGCCGCCGTCGCGCGTGCGCCGCGCCGCGGCGGCGAAGGCCGCCGCAACCGCATCGATCGATGCCTTCGTCATCGCGAAGGGCACGACGCTCACGAGAGGATTGGGAATCTCGCTCACGGACCACGCGGCCGCGACGCCAGCCGGTGCGGCCGACGAGGCCCCGAGATGGAAGAGCTGCTGGAACAGCTTCATGCCGTGGCGCTGCACGCGCGCAGCGATCTCGCGGTAGAACGGCACGATCGCATCGGAGAACACCGGCAGGCCCGAGGGCGCGGCCGCATCGACGCTCGAGGCCTCGATCGTCGACATGCCCAC
>CAYWMY010000169.1:0-6626 GCA_964459405.1 uncultured Steroidobacteraceae bacterium
GGCTGGTCCCCGGCGCGGCGGCGGCGGCGCATGCCTTGCCGCAACCAGTCCACCACCACCACGCGGTCGTTGAACGCCTTCTGGAACTCGGCATAGGGTTTGCCGACCCAGGGCGAACCCTCCTCGATCAGCAGCTCGGTGTAGTAGTGGTCCAGCCGCAGGTAATCGGTCTCGCCACCGGTGCCGGTGCGGCGCGGCAGTATCCAGCGGCCGAGCAGCATGTAGACCAGACCCAGCAGCACCAGCGCTGCGCCGATCGGCGTGATCGAGAACACGTGCAGCCCCTCGCCGCCGTTGCGCTCGAGCAGGTCGGCGGCGAGCAGGAAGGCCGGGGCGCTGAACAGGGTCAAGGTGGTGCCCAGCGACGCGGCCAGCGACATCGGCATCAGCAGCCGCGAGGCCGGGATCGACTTGTCGCGGGCCAGCCGCAGCATGATCGGCAGCATCATCGCGGTGACCATCAGGTGGTGCGAGACCGCCGCCAGCATCGCGACCGCCGGGATCGTGATCGCGATCGCGCGCCACTCGCTGCCACCGGCCGCCTTGCCGATCATCGCGCCGATCCGATCGGTGACGCCGGTGGCCGCCAGACCGGCCGACAGCACGAACACCGCGGCGACGATGATCGCCGGCTCGCTGCTGAAGCCCGACAGCGCTTCCCTGCTGTCGAGGATGCCGGTCAGCGCCAGTGCCATCATCGTCAGCATGGCGGTCACGTCCACGCGCAGCTTCTCGCTGATGAACAGCACCAGCGCGCCGGCGAGGATGATCAGGAACAGGATCTGCTGCGTGTCCATGGACGTCCTGGGCAGGTTGCGCGATGGCTCGCGACCCTCGGGAAAGCAGCTTGCCGGTCGCCGCGGCATCGGCGCAAGCTGCGCGGGCTCCGCAGGGAGGCCGCGTGATGAGCCGGGCGGATCTTACACGCGCATGGTCCAGGGTCCTGGCCTCGGACGATGGCGTGACCGTCGCTCACTCCGGCAGCGTGTAACGCGCCTCTATCGCGGCACAGACGAGGGTGCGCGTCTGTGCGGGGCTCAGATCGGTGCGTCGCTCGATGTCCTCCACCGTGGCCGCGAGCTCGTGATTCCCGATGACGTCGCGCACCCAGCGTGAATAGTCGTTGCGCCGCAGGTGATACATCCACGTGTCCTCGCCGATGCCCTGGGCGATCTGGCAGAAGACGTTCAGGTTCTGCGCCTTGAGGTTGTGTTTGCCGGTCGGGCCGCGGAAGTAGAAGCTGTTGTAGCGCACGTCGCCCTCGGCGTATTTGCGGCGATGGCGGATCCGTTCCGCCTGGCAGGGGATGACGCGCATCGCAAAGGGCTTCGTTTCTTCGTGCAGCAGCCAGCACGCAACCCGGTCCCTGCCGTGGTCCGGGCCCGGCAGCTCGCCGGGCGTACGCCCGGTCGCCGCGGCGAATTCGCGCAGGGTCGGGTTCGGCGACGCGCCCACCGCAATCAGCACGTCGATCGACGCGAGCACGGACTTCGCCAGACGGTCCGGATGCACGGTGACGAACACACTCTCACGCAGATCCAGTGGCGCGTGGTCCCAGTTCCCGGGCATCAGGTGATGCGCCTCGTCGACCACCATCCAGTGCGGCCGTCCGGTGCGCATGCGCATGGCGCAGACGTGCAGCATCAACTGCGCGAAGTATGACGGACGATCGGCCAGCGGCACGCCAAGCAGGCTGACATTCGCGTGCACGTACGGGTCGCGCAGCACGCCCATCACCTCGGCCAGGGCAGGCGCATGATGCGGATCGCCGATCGTGACCAGCTCCTGGACGTTGACATAGTCGCCCTCCGGATCGACCACGCAGACCTGATAGTGCTGCTCCGCAAGGCGCTCGATCAGCCCGGTGGCGAGCGTCGATTTGCCGCTTCCCGATGCGCCCGCGATCAGAACGTTGCGGCCGTAAGGAGGCAGCCACACCGTCGTGGCATCGGGCCCGATACCGAGTGCGACACGGTGCGCCTCGACTTCAGTCCCGGCGCCCGTCAGGTCGTCCGCAACCAGCCGATCGATGAGCTCGACGACACCGTCGGCTGCTTCGCCGCCGGTCACCAGGACCGCGATCTGCCTGATCGCCGGCACGGCGTTCGCCACGGCCACCGCGTACTCCACGAGCTTCAGCAGCGAATGATCGTTCTCGGCGTCCCCCACCGCGACGACCTCGTGCGGCGACATGCCGAGCTTGCGCAGCGCAAGCTTGAGCCCGGCCGCCTTGTTCACGCCGGGGGGCAGCACCATGACGGCGTTCAGGTTGAAGATCACCTGCAGCTCGAGGCCGAGCTCGTGAATTGCCTCGATCACGCTCGTTTCGTGCGGTGTGTGTGTTGCGACGATGACCTTCCCGACTTCCAGAGGTTGCACAGCCCGGCGGTGCAGGGCGGCGAGGAACTGATCGGGCGGCGGACCGCCGAGCAGCGTGATCTCGCGGCTGCTGGTCTCGTAGACCAGTGCGCCGTTTTCCGCCACCGCGTAATCGAAGAGGTCGATGCAATCGCAGACCTGCAGCAGATCCTCCAGCCTGCGCCCGGTCACGATGATCGCGCGCCGTCCGGACGCGCGCAGCCGCTCGATCGCCAGGCGGGCGTGGCCCGGTACGCGGCCGTTCACCGCCAGCGTGTTGTCGTAGTCCGTCGCGAGGGCGAGATAGCGCATGCTGGTGCAGAAGATAGCGGATGCTGGTGCGGAGTTCAGGTCCTTTGGGCGCCCGGGCGACGATTGGCCCGAATGACTTTCTGCCGGGAACCGCGGGCGCTCCGGGTCCGGATGAGCGGTCGGGGATCGGTGCTGTGGTGAGCGGCGTATTCCCTGATGACGTACATGGACGGCCTTGGTCTGCCAGGCTTTCCTGTGGCCACGGCCCGAAGGTTCGATTGCACGCGTACATCCGGACTTGTGCTGCGAGACGCGCTCGGTGTCCCTGATGGGTTTCGCTGGTCGACGCCTCGATCGCTTACACGCACTCGGGGTGCTTCGTCCAAAGCGGGCTGTGTCAACCACAGTCTGACCTGTCGTGCCATCACTTCGTGACTGCCTGGTCAATCGGTGGTAAGGCTCCTCCTTCGGCGTCGGACGCCTTGATTCCAGTGCCGTTGCAGGCGGCTGCGTGCCCCGTTGCCCGATAGCCGGCCCTGAACTCGCGATTGCGGAAGCCAGAACGGCCGGTCCACCTGGCCGTTGCCACGGGTGTTGGAGGCGGCACCAGCTACTCGATGCTCGCCACGCTTGGCGAGCCCTGCAAGGTGCAGATGCTCGCGGGCTACAAGCCCTGTGCCTTCGAGCTTTTTTGCATGGCGACGCGCGGTAACGCGAGGAGCGCCACTGGCAACACGATCTGGATGGTTCGCATGCACGGCCCCCGCGCCGGTTCAGGCCGGTCTCGATCTTATCGCATGGTGCTGAAAGCGCGCTGCCGGCGCACGCGTAGGGGAACGCACGGATCCCGGGCTGCGGGCCCATCTCTTAGGATGCTGCGAACGCGCTTGCCGCAGGAGGCACCATGGTACCCAGCCAGACCAGCGCCACGTCCGTGCGCAGCCACTGGCACGCGGCTGTGCCGCAGGAAGTGCTCGACGAGCTGGGTACCTCGATGCAGGGACTGTCCCCGGACGAAGCGGCACGCCGTCTCGAGCGCTGCGGTCCGAACCGACTGCCGCGTGCCACCCGGCGCAGCGCGCTCATGCGCCTGCTCGCACAGTTCCGCAATCTGTTCATCTACGTGCTGATCGGCGCAGCGCTCGTCGCCGCGGTGCTCGGCCACGGGGTCGATGCGATCGTGATCCTCGCGGTCGTGGTGCTGAATGCCGTGATCGGCTTCGTCCAGGAGGGTCGCGCCGAGCAGGCCCTCGATGCGATCCGCAGCATGATGGACCCGCGCGCCGCGGTGCTGCGCGGCGGCCGGCGCATCACCGTCGCCGCGGAGCACATCGTGCCGGGGGACCTCGTCGTGCTCGAACCCGGTGACCGCGTATCGGCCGATCTGCGGCTGGTCCGCCAGCGCAATCTGCGCATCGCCGAGGCTGCGCTGACCGGCGAGTCCGTGCCGGTCGACAAGCGGGTGGATCCCGTCGCGGCGTCCTGCCCGCTCGGCGACCGGAGCTCCATGGCCTACTCGGGCACGCTCGTGACCGGCGGGCAGGGTCTCGGCGTGGCGGTCGGCACGGGCAGCGACACGGAACTCGGTCGCATCAGCGCGCTGCTCGAGGAGGTGGGAGTCCTCGAGACGCCGCTGATCCGGCAGATGGACCGGTTCGCACGCGTGTTGACGCTGGTGATCCTGGCTGGTGCCCTGGCCGTGTTCGCGTTCGCGACCACGGCGCGTGGCTACGCTCCCGCCGATGCGTTCATGGTCGTTGTCGGCCTCGCTGTCGCGGCGATTCCCGAGGGTCTGCCGGCGATCCTCACCATCACGCTCGCGATCGGCGTGGCGCGGATGGCGGCACGCAACGCGATCATCCGGCGGCTGCCCGCGGTGGAAACACTGGGATCCGTATCGGTCATCTGCTCGGACAAGACCGGGACACTGACCCGCAACGAGATGACGGTGCGCGGCGTGGTTACCGCCGATGCGGTCTATGACGTCGCCGGCACCGGCTACGATCCCGCGGGTGGATTCGGCTGCGATGGTCGCGCGGTCGAAGCTGCCGATGCGTCCGTGCTCGCGCAGCTGGCACGTGCGGCGGTGCTGTGCAACGACGCCTCGCTGCGGCAGCACGGCGACGGCTGGATGGTGGATGGCGACCCCATGGAGGGTGCACTGGTCACGCTCGGCGTCAAGGCCGGGCTCGACTTCGAGCGCCTGCGGCTCGAGCTGCCGCGCGATGACGAAATCCCGTTCGATGCCGCGCACCGCTTCATGGCGACACTGCATCACCGCCACGACGACGGCTCGTTCGCGCTGATCAAGGGTGCGCCGGAACGCGTGCTGGCCATGTGTTCGGCGCAGATCACGGCGGGTGGCGTGGCCGCGCTGGACCACGGCTACTGGACGCGGCGCATCGAGCGGCTCGCTGCGGACGGCCAGCGTGTGCTGGCGTTCGCCAGGCGCAGCATGCCCGACGGCTGCACGACGCTGAGCTTCGACGATGTCGAGTGCGGTCTGGAGTTCCTCGGTGTCGCGGGGCTCATCGATCCGCCGCGCGAAGAGGCGATCGCCGCGGTCGGCGACTGCGCGCGCGCCGGCATCCGCGTCGTGATGATCACGGGCGATCACGCCGTGACCGCCCAGGCGATCGCGCGGCAGCTCGGGCTGGGCGAGCGGCCGGCTGCGTCCGAAGGCAAGGAACTCGACGGACTCGATGCTGCGGCCCTGCAGCGCAAGGCCCGCGAGACAACGGTGTTCGCACGCACGACGCCGGAGCACAAGCTCCGGCTCGTCGAGGCGCTGCAGATGGAGGGCGCCGTGGTCGCGATGACCGGCGACGGCGTCAACGATGCGCCGGCGCTGAAGCGTGCCGATGTCGGCATCGCCATGGGCTGCAAGGGCACGGAAGCGGCCAAGGAAGCGGCCGGCATGGTGCTCGCGGATGACAACTTCGCGTCCATCGTCGCGGCCGTGCGCGAGGGTCGCACGGTCTATGACAACCTCGTCAAGGTCATCGGATGGACGCTGCCGACCAATGGCGGCGAGGCGCTGGCGATCATTGCGGCGATCGCCTTCGGGCTTGCGCTGCCGATCACGCCGCTGCAGATCCTGTGGATCAACATGGTGACGGCAGTGGCGCTCGGGCTGACGCTGGCGTTCGAGCCAACCGAGCCAGGCACGATGGCGCGGCCCCCGCGCCACGCCGACGAACCGATCCTGACGGGACTGCTGGTCTGGCGCATCGTGCTCGTTTCGCTGCTGTTCGTCGCGGGTGTGTTCGGCATGTACTTCCAGGCGGAGAAGCGCGGTCTGCCCATCGAGGCCGCCCGCACAATCGCCGTCAATACCATCGTGGTCATGGAAGTCTTCTACCTGTTCTCCGTGCGCTACGTGCACGGTACGGCGCTGACGCTGCGCGGGCTCGTCGGCACGCCCGCGGTGCTGATCGGCATCGCCATCGTGGTCGTGGCTCAGCTGCTGCTGACTTACTGGGCGCCCATGCAGCGGATCTTCGGCACGGCCTCGATCGGCATCGGCGACGGTATCGCGATCGTCGCCGTCGGCGTCGCGCTGCTGCTGGTCGTGGAAGTCGAGAAGAAGCTGCAGTCATGGACCCGGCGGCCGGAAGGCCTTGGCTGACGGAGCCTTGATGTTGATCCACAGGCCACCGATCGGCGGACGTGACGGCCTGGGCGATCGGCGATCCATCCAGTACCGGTGGATCGCAACCTGCGCCGCCCGCACGATCGCGGCAGGCTGTGCGCGACATCCGACCCTGTCGGGGCTGCCGCAGCTTGCGACGCGCACGCCGGCCATAGCAGTCGATCCGGAGACGGGCCGCAAGCGTCTGGAGGTGTCGGTTCTCATCTGTGACGTCGCCGGTCTGCCGTGGCCCGTGCGCACGGGGCGGTCGCCCGCGCTGCGCGAGATCGGCCGGCAGTTGCAGGAGATGCGTGCCGCGGGAACCGCGCCGGATCTGCTGCTGTTGCAGGAAGCCTTCACGGCCGACGCGGTGCGGATCACAGCG
>CAYWMY010000170.1:0-6602 GCA_964459405.1 uncultured Steroidobacteraceae bacterium
GCGGTTCCGCGAGAACCCTGAGGAGTTCCGGCTCGCCTTCGCCAAGGCCTGGTTCAAGCTCACGCACCGCGACATGGGTCCGCGCGTGCGCTACCTCGGCGCCGAAGTCCCGAGTGAAATCCTGCCGTGGCAGGATCCGGTGCCGGCCGTCGATCATCCGCTCGTCGACGCGCAGGACATCGCGACGCTGAAGTCGCAGATCCTCGCTTCCGGCCTCACCGTGCCCGAACTGGTCAAGGCCGCGTGGGCCTCCGCCGCGAGCTATCGCGCCAGCGCACTGCGCGGTGGAGCCAATGGCGCGCGCGTGCGCATCGATCCGCAGAAGAACTGGGCCGTCAACGATCCGCAGGAGCTCGGCCGGGTGCTCGCAGAACTCGAGAGCATCCAGAAGGACTTCAACCGCGCGCAGAGCGGGGGCAAGAAGGTCTCGCTGGCGGACCTGATCGTACTGGGGGGTGCCGCCGCGATCGAGCAGGCCGCGAAACAGGCCGGCCACGAGGTGCAGGTGCCCTTCAAGCCGGGCCGCGCCGACGCCTCACAGGCGCAGACCGACGTGAGTTCGTTCGCCGTGCTCGAGCCGACGGCAGACGGGTTCCGCAACTACTATGGCCCGGCCAGCCGGCTTTCGCCTCCTGAAATGCTCGTCGAGCGCGCGAGCCTGCTCAGCCTCACGGTGCCGGAGATGACCGTGCTGGTGGGCGGCATGCGCGCGCTCAACGCCAACAGCGGCAATGCGGCGCATGGCGTGTTCACGGGCCGGCCCGGAACGCTCAGCAACGACTTCTTCGTGAACCTGCTCGACATGTCCACGAAGTGGACGAAGTCGGCGCAGAGCGAAGGTCTCTACGAGGGCGTCGATCGCGCCACCGGTGCACGCAAGTGGACCGCGACACCCGTGGATCTCGTGTTCGGCTCGAACTCCGAGCTGCGCGCGATCGCGGAGGTCTATGCCTCGAACGACGCCCGCGAGAAGTTCGTCAAGGACTTCGTCGCGGCGTGGAGCAAGGTCATGGATCTGGATCGACAGACGATGTGAGAGGGCGGGCGACGCTGCCGGACGGGCTCCAGGGATGGAGCCTGGTGTCGAGCGCCTGATCAGGTTCAGGCAGAGGACGTCATTCAGGGCACTCGGCAGACTGGAACGGCGGCGTTGGGAATCTCGCCGCCGTTCCGCTTGCCGCGAACGGATCCCCGCCGCTCGCCGCACCCGATGTGCCTGATCGCAGCGCCGGTCGCCGGCGCTCCACCCTCACTCGAAGGGCTGAGGCTTCGGGGTCGTGTTGCTGGAAGGCGGCAGAATCGGCAGACCGACATTCGGCTGCTCACCAGTCAGCGTCTTCAGGAACGCGACGATATCGGCGACTTCCTGCGGCTTGTATTCCCGGCCGAGCTGCAGCCTGCCCATGACCTCCACGGCCTCTTCCAGTGTGTGCGCGGCCCCGTCGTGGAAATACGGATAGGTCAGCTCCACATTGCGCAGTGTCGGCACCTTGAAGCTCATCCGGTCGACCTCGGTACCGGTGACCGCGGCGCGGCCGATGGCCGGGTTGCTGGTCTGATACGGCTGCACGATGCCGAACTTCTGGAATGAAGCGCCGCCCGCCGCCGGGCCGTTGTGGCAGCCGGCACAACCGCTGGACTTGAAGAGCTGATAGCCGGCCAGTTCGGACGGTGTCAGCGCGTCGTCGTCCCCGGCGAGCCAGCGATCGAAACGGGAGTGCGGCGTGACCAGCGTCTTCTCGAATGCCGCGATGGCGCCCGTCACCCGGTCGATGTCGACCTCCGGCGTTCCGAACACCTGCCGGAACTCCTCGACGTACGCAGGAATCGATCTCAGGACGTCGACCGCGAGCACGTGGCTCGACGCCATCTCGGCGGGGTTGGCGATTGGACCACCGGCCTGTTCCTTCAGGTCACGCGCCCGACCGTCCCAGAACTGCGCCACGTTCATGCTGGAGTTCAGGACCGTGGGCGAGTTGATCGGCCCCTTCTGCCAGTTGTGGCCGATCGAGGTCGGCAGGTTATCCGATCCGCCGAGGCTCAGGTTGTGGCAGGAATTGCACGAGATGAACCCCGATCGCGAGAGTCGCGGGTCGAAGAAGAGCTTGCGCCCCAGTTCAACGCGCGCGGGGTCCTTCACCACGAACGGCGCGATGGGCTGAATGGGCTCGTCGGTCCGCGGCGCGGCCACAGCTTGAACGACTGCGAGGCAGGCACCCGCAGCGACAACGGCGATCACAGCTTTCAATCGCATTTCCCCAACTCCAGCGAGTCTGCGTGATGACGACAACACGTGGGGCATCTCGCCCCGGAACACCATGGCACCACGGCGCCGCCGTGCGGCGATACCGCTGGGGCGACTCTACGCGGCTCGGTCGTGACGCCGCACCCGTGATATCCGAATGCGCCACGAGAACTCAGCGGCACCGGGTGGTCGCTTCCTCGCCGGTGGCGACCGTGCCGGGTGCGGGATGCCGGCTTCAGGGGCCTCGCGGACCTGGCGCCCGCCGAACGACGCTCACCGCAGCAGCGTGAGCAGGGCCCCCGCGATCCCGAACAGGAAGCTCATCAGCGCACCGAGCTTCACGACGATGCGCGACTCGAGCGTGCGCAGCTTCAGGTCGAGAGCGACGTCAGCAGCGGCGAAGCGGTCGACCATGCGCTTCTCGAGGTCGGTGATACGCTGCGACAGTCGCGAATCGAGCGATTCGATGCTCTGCGACAGCTTCGAGTCGACCGAGGCAATACTCTGAGTCAACCGCGAGTCGAGCGAGGCGATGCACTGCGACAGATGGCTTTGCACCTGCGCGAGGTCCTGCCTGGTCGCCAGCTGCGTCGTCATGTCCGACTCCAGTGCCTCCGCCGCGCGGCGTGCGGCCGGCGGTGGGACATTAGCTTCGATCAGGGCTTCGTAGATGGCAAGCGTCGTGTTCATGGGCGATCGTGGCGTGGTGACCGGGGGCAGGATGCCCGCCCATACCGCGGCTTGGGTACTCGATATCACACGGGTTCGACGGGAAACGCTCCTTGAGCGGGCCGCAACCCGCGCACCATGGATCTCGACGAGCGCAGCCCTCTGGCGCCGCCGGCCGGCTGAAGCCCGCGAGCGACCATTTCGCCGCGTCGTTGACTTCGGGCACGACAGTGCGCATCCCGACCCCTGCCCCGGACCGGCTCACCGCACGCCAGCTGCCGCCCGAGCCGTGGCGCGCATCGAGCGCGGTATGGACACGCGGGGTGCTGGCGGAGCACGACGCCCATGATGACAATACCGCCGGAGGTGGCGCTCGATGACGCAGGCTGATACAGGCTTCGATCTCGCGATGACGGATCGTCTGCTGACCACGACCCGGTCCGTGCGCCGGCGGCTCGATCTCGGCCGCGAGGTCGGGCGGGAGGTGCTGGATACGTGCCTCGGCATCGCGCTGCAGGCGGCGACCGGCGGCAACCTGCAGCGATGGCGCTGGGTGGTCGTCCGGGATGCCAGGAAACGTGCCGCGATCCGGCATTACTACGCGAAGGCGTTTCGCGCCATGCTGCGGCCGCCGGCCTCAGCCGGGTCAGCGCCGGGTATCGCGGACAATGGCGCGGCGTCGGACGGGGTGGGAGACGGTGCGGTGGTCTACCACGAGAAGTTCAACCAGGACCTCAGCCGCGAGCATCGCCTGATGGCCTCCGTGGAGTTCCTGATCGAGCACATGAAGGATGTGCCCGTGATCATCGTGCCGTGCGTGATCGGGCGCGTGGATCCGCCGGCCACGGCGTCGTGGATCTCCTCGCAGTTCGGCTCGATCTATCCGGCGATCTGGAATCTGCAGCTTGCACTGCGCTCGCGCGGGCTCGGGAGCTGCATCACCGCGGCGCACCTGGAATACGAACGTGAAGTCGCGGAGCTGCTGTCGATTCCCTGCGAGACGGTGATGCAAGTCTGCGCCCTGCCCGTGGCCTGGTACACGGGCACGTCATTCCGGCCCGCCGCACGCCGCCCGATGTCGGAAGTCGTCTTCGAAGATGTGTTCGATGCTGCCTCCATGGTGGCGACCGGGTGGTGAGGCGCTGCCGACGACGGGTGTGGCGCAGCTGCGGCAGCTCAGGCGCCGCGGCTGCCGCGTCCGCGCCGTGACGCGCCAACCGGCAGCTCGTAAGAACACCACGCCGTGGAGATTGACAAGGACATGGATCGCTTCATGACAAGTGGCGCGGGCCCCGCAGCCGCCAGGCCCGGTCCGTAGATCGTCGCGCTCACGACGGATATCGCCACGACCGCCAGCATGAGCCCCAGCAACGCCGCGATGCCGTCGTGCTCGAGCAGGGCCAGCGCAGATGCCACGACAATGGCCACCCATTCTCGTTCGACCGCACTCGTTCGACCGCAGCCTCGCGCTCCTGGATGGCGCGACGCCTTGGCGGAGCGCCGGCGCTCGCGCTTCACGGCTGGCCTATGTCCTCATTCCAGAGCCCGGGATGCTCCGCGATGAAGCGCCGCATGAGACCGATGCAGCCCGGATCCTGCAGAACCTCCACCTCCACGCCCCTACTGCGCAGTAGCTGTTCCTCGCCCATGAAGGTCTGGTTCTCGCCGATCACGACCCTCGGAATGCCGTAGAGCAGAATGGCGCCGCTGCACATGGAGCACGGCGACAGCGTCGTGTACAGCACAGCGTGGCGATATATCGCCGCCGACTGGCGTCCGGCATTCTCGAAGGCATCCATCTCGCCGTGCAGGATCGCACTACCCTTCTGAACCCGGCGATTGTGGCCGCGACCGATGATGCGGTTGTCGTGGACGATGACCGATCCGATCGGTATACCGCCTTCGGCCAGACCAGCCCGCGCCTCGTCGAGTGCAGCCTGCAGGAATGGGTCCACCGCAATGCTCATGGCGCAGCTTGTCGAGGGACCGCCTGCACTGCGGGCTCAGCGCGACGACGGTCCTTGAGCGTATCAGTCCCTGCATCGAGCGGCGCGCTGACGAGGCCCGAAGCGACACGCCAGTCGCCGTCTTCCTTGACGAGTGTCAGCGCATACCGGAATACCGCCAGCTCCTGCTGTCTACCCACGACGAACCCGGCCGGCCGCTCGATCACGACAGCGGCCGCCTCGCCATGAACTGCCGCACGCAGATACGTCGGCTCTTTCCAGCGCATCTGCGACACATTGCCGAAGTCGTTCAAGAACGCGGCGCGCAGCGCATCACGTCCGGTGAACTTCTCGTCGACGTTGGTGCCGACCATGAACACGGGCGCACGCTGTGCAATCCGCGACATCACCCCATCCAGGTCACGGGCGGCATAACGGTCGAGAAATGCCATCACGGCATCGGTCGCCGCCCGGGCTTCTGCGTCAGCCTCCGCGTTTGGTCCCGGCAACAGGATGCGCGCGATGAAGAAATGCCAGCCCGTCAGCGACGAGGCCTGGAACTGTGCGACCACCCGCTTGCCGTCGAGCACGTACTCGAGCGCACCGTCCGTGCTCTTGAGCGTCGGTGCGAACACGGCCCCGAGGCTTTCGTCACCCACTTCGGCCGGATACCGGAACAGCCGGTCGATGTTCCGGTGCAGCGCGATCTTCTGATCGGCATCGAGCGCATAGAAATACATGTCCTGCGGCAGCGGCATGTGTCGATCGACGAGCTGTGACAGCAGGCGTGCCCGCACCGTCACGCCGATGCCGCCGATCACCTCGCCGCGCTTCGAGCGAACGGGTGTCGCGACGACGATGCTGCGATGCCCCGTGGACTTGCTGATGACGAGTTCGCCCCGGACGTCCTCGCCCGCCATCAGGCGTGCAAAGTATGGCCGGTTCTTGAGGTTCTGGTCGGTGACGTCGCCCCGATCACTCGAATAATAGGAGCCGTCCGGCAGGACGTACATGGCGAGCGCGGCCGTTTCGAGACCTTGCGCGAGTTCATCGAGCAAGGGTCGCACCGCGCGCCAGTTGCCGGACGTCGCCTCCCGTGATCGGGCGACCGACTTTGCCGCTCGCATCACGCCCGCGAGATGTTCCTCGACGAGACCTTGATAGGCGCCGAGGGCCACCTGTGCATCGACCGGCGGAACGGTCGGTGGCGCCGCGAACGCCCATGCCGGAATGAGGCACAGCAGCAGGGACAGCGGACGGCGAAATCCCGAGGCAAAGTTCAACACGGAATCCCCCTGCCTGCGCCTGCGGCTGACCCAACGTCGTTCGACGCTATACCACGGTGGCTGGCAGTCCAATGCCGGAAATCACCGACCACGGTGTTCGTCCGTCAGCCCATCGAGGACGCACCGCAAACGCAGAGCGACCAGCGCTCGCCCGGTCTAACGGCCGCGGGAGTCATTGACACCACGGAACGTCAGGTCCAGCTTTGACGCTGGCTGGCCACTCCTGGGGTCTCCGGCAGCTTCGTATGGCCATCAAGGCACACGCAGCGACCCGGGGGCTCGCCTGCCCCGGGAGCAAGCCGGGCAGCCAGGGCACGAACGACGTTCGCCCGGTTCACTGAAAACGGGGGGACGCCGGTCCGTACACGCGATCCGGACTCATCAGGGGGCGCAGCAGATGCTCGACGAAATCTTTGGATTGAGCGGCAGGATCGGACTCGTCACGGGTGCGGGCCG
>CAYWMY010000171.1:0-6585 GCA_964459405.1 uncultured Steroidobacteraceae bacterium
CGAGTAGCGGTGCGATGCGCCGCCATTGGTCGGATCGACGAAGCCGCAGCGGTCGAGCCGGCCGGACTCCACCGCACGTGCCGGGATCTGGTCGCTCGAGACCCACTCACCGTCATAGGCCATGAAGTCGATGTTGATCCCGGAGGTCTCCGTGCGGCGCGACCAGCGGGCCACGCCGTTGTACTTGCGCAGATCCTCCGGCAGCAGCCACGGGCCGTCGGTGCGGTCGTGTTCGAGGGCGAGCAGCAGATCGCCGCCCGCGAGGCCGAGAGAACCGCCCGCGACCGTGCGCAGATAGCCGTCCTCGCCGCGCGACAGCGCGACGAAGGGCGCCGCGGTGTCGCGGTAGGAAATATCCGCCGCGCCCGCGGCCGAGAAGTTGCCGAGCTCGGCGTAGTAGGTGCCCTTGCGGTAGACGATGCGCTCGACGAGCTCGGGGATCACGAAGTTGACGTCCATGTAGCCCTGGCCATGGCCATGGCTCGGCATGTTCACGGGCATGCCGTTCACGCGCGTCGCGAAATCGGTGCCGTGGTCGAGGTTGAAGCCGCGCAGGAAATACTGGTTCGCCTTGCCGTCGCCGGTGTGCTGCGTGACGATGAGTCCCGGCACGACTTCGAGCAGCTCGCCCACGCGCAGCAGCGGCCGGTGCTCGATCTGCTCGGCGAGCACCGTGCCCTCGCTGGCCGCACGCGGCGTGCCCGTGAGCACGAGGCGCCGGCCCGTGACCTCGACCTCGCCGAGGTCCGCACCCGTGACGCCGCCGGCGAGTACCATCGACGGGATGGCTGCGGCGAGCAGTGCGGACTGAACGAGTCGTTTTAAAAGCACGTCGGCATCCGTGCGGTCTTGATGAGCGCGGGCATGATACGAAACGAGGCCGCGAAATCCAGCCGTGGTGCGGGTGCAGCGGGCTCGACGACGCGCGGCGGGGAACAGCATTGCACGAGATCCCCGAGGCGTTCGCCCTGCCTGAAGCACGGCAAACCGGGCGGCGCGCTGCAGGGAACGATGTCGAACGCGGAACCGCGGGCCGCCGCGCGGGCGTGGGTCACGCGCTCGCGAGGCCCGCTGCCTGGCCGTACTGCTTGCGCAGCCACAGCTTCGAGCGGGGTCCCGCGCAGTTGCCCGTGAGCCGCTCCGCGAGCAGCGCGGCCTCGATGAGTGCCTGCATATCGACGCCCGTGTCGAAGCCGCTCTGCTCGAGCATCATCACGACGTCCTCGGTCGCGACGTTGCCGGTCGCACCCGGCGCGAACGGACAGCCACCCAGGCCGCCGATGGAGCTGTCGAATTTTCGGATGCCGGCTTCGAGTGCGGCGAAGCAGTTCGCGAGTGCGAGCGCGCGCGTGTCGTGGAAGTGCACCGCGAGTCTCGCCGCGCCGTGCTCGGCGACCAGGCGGTCCAGCAGTCGGCGCACCTGCAGCGGGTTGCCGGCGCCGATGGTGTCCGCGACGACGACCTCGTCCGCACCGGCCGCGAACAGCCGTGCCGCGAGTGACTCGACGATCCCGGGATCGATGGCGCCCTCATAGGGGCAGCCGAAGGCGACCGAGACATAGGCCTGCGAGCGAAGGCCCTCGGCGCGACAACGGGCCATGATGTCGCAGGCGACCTCGAAGACCTGCGCCATGTCCATGCCGATGTTGCGCAGACTCATCGTGTCGCTCGCGGCCAGCACCAGCGCCACCTGGCGCGCGCCGGCGGCACGCGCGCGCTCGTAGCCCTTCAGGTTCGGAACGAGCACGCTGTACTCGATGTCCGCGATCGCGGGCAACGCGGCCACGACCGCATCAGTCGCGGCCATCTGCGGCACGGCCTTCGGCGACACGAAGCTGCCGACCTCGATGTGCCGCAGTCCCGCATCGGCCAGCGCCTGGATCAGCTGCAGGCGTTCGCCAACCGACAGCGTACGAGGCTGGTTCTGCAGGCCGTCGCGCGGGCCGACTTCGTTGATGATGACGCTTTCCCGGCTCATGCGATGATTCCCACGGCCACTCCCTTCCGGTGGTTCTGCACAGCGGACGTCCCGGATCTCCGGCGATGCGGCCGCTGCTGTAAGGCACGGCACCACGCCACCACGCCACTACGCCGCTACGCTGCGACCCTGCCACTGCGGCGTCAGCTCGACGGACGCTTCTCCCAGGAAATGAACGCCCAGCGCAGCGGCGAGGGCACGAAGGCCGAGGCGGGCCGCACGCGCTCGTACCAGTCGCGCAGCCGCGCGTCCTCCTCGGCCGTGAGCTCGCTGAGCGACCAGGCTACGCTGCGCACGAAGTCGTCGATGTGGGTCGCGAGCTCGGGCCGGCCGTCGCCCTCGATGTAGTCGAGTCGCGGCTGGACGCCCATCGCGTGCAGGATGTTCACGATGTAGATGTAGTCGGGTGGTGGCAGCGGGCGGCGGCCCAGCAGTACCAGGATCTCGGGCAGCAGACTGCGGTTGCCGGCACGATGCGTCAGATACACCCGCTGCCGCGCCTTCGCGTGCAGCTTGCCGAGCGCCGCGGCCATGTCCGCGACCTGCGTCGAGCGCGAGGCGACGACGATGTCGCATTCCGGCACGGCCGACCAGTCGTCCTCCCAGGCGAGATGCAGCGCCTCGACATTCGCGACGCCGGCCGCCGCCGCGTTCGCGAGCATCTGGTCGAGCATCGTGCGGCTGAAGTCGAGTCCGTACACACGCACCAGCCGGTCGGCCAGCCGCAGCCCGACCGTGCCCGGACCGCAGCCCACGTCGAGCAGCGTGCTGGCGCCGTCGAGGTCCATGCGCGCGACGAATTCTTCGCCATAGGCGCTCTGC
The DNA here is from genome assembly GCA_964459405.1 of uncultured Steroidobacteraceae bacterium. Taxonomy (GTDB): domain Bacteria; phylum Pseudomonadota; class Gammaproteobacteria; order Steroidobacterales; family Steroidobacteraceae; genus CAYWMY01. The sequence continues at coordinate 2,801 of CAYWMY010000171.1, forward strand.
TTTAGCCCGCGGCTCAGCTTCCCGGCACGGCCGTCCCAGGCGCGCGGCGTCTTGGGCGGGCGGGCACAGGCCGCGAGGTGGTCGCGGTACAGCCGCCCGAAGTCGATCGCGTCGATGGTCAAGATACGGCCTCGTGGCGGTTTGCGCCTTCGTGGGTTCGGCGCGGCAGCCCGGCGAACCAGGCTTCGATCGCGCCGATCGCGACCGGCAGCTCCGCGGCCGAGCCACCCGTGAAGCGTCGCCATGCCTCCAGATGCTTCGTGGCCGTGATGGTCAGGAGCGGCACACCGGCTTCCATGAGCGCCAGCATCTCGGCCGAGAAGCCGCGGCCCTCGGCCTCGAGCGTGCCGAAGCGGCTCACGATCACGAGATCGGGATCGTCGCGCAGCGCCTCGCGCAGTACACGGCTCACGGCCGCGACCGCGGTCGTGTCGACCTTGCAGGACGTTGACCCGGGCCCGAGATCCAGCGAGATGCGGTGGCGCTCGCCGCTGGCGAGATCGATGAGCGTGGTCGCCGGCGCGCGGCCCGGCTCGGCCGGTCCGTCCTCCTGCCGCAGACCGCGGACCTTCAGGCCGCGTTGCTGCAGGCGCCGCACGAATTCCGCGACCACGGGATCGGAGGCCGCGTGACCGGTGTAGACGATCGCGGCGATGGGCAGGGGCTGTGTCATGGGGGTGGGTCTCCGGCGCAGAGGCGCCGGCCCAATGATACGCCGGGGCCCCGGGCCGAGAGTGGTGCGCAGCAGGGGCGCGCCGGGTCAGGAAGGCGGCGTTGCGGCGGCAGCGGAACCGGATCAGACCGGATTACCTTTTCGCATCGACGTGCCACAAAGGGCGGCGTGGGGCATCCCCGGAGTGGCGCATGATGTGACGCGAGATGTTCCTGGATTGCGTCTATACTGCGAATATAGATTCTGGAGGTCGTGACTCATGAAGACGGCCAAGCTCTTCAAGAACGGCGAGAGTCAGGCGGTCCGCCTGCCGAAGGAGTTCCGTTTCGCGGGCACCGAAGTGCTGATCCAGCGCGTCGGCGACGCGGTCGTGCTGCTGCCGAAGTCCCGTTCCTGGAAGACCCTGACCGACAGTCTCGCAAGGTTCCCGGCGGACTTCATGGACGAGCGCGGGCAGCCCGGCGAGCCGGGACGGCGGGAACCCCTGTAATGAAGTGGATGCTGGATACCGACACGTGTATCGGCATCATCAAGCGTCAGCCGGCCACGGCGATCCGGAAGCTCACCGGCAGGTCGGTCGGGCAGGTCGGCATTTCGGCGATCACGCTGGGGGAGCTCGAGTACGGCGCATCGAAGAACGCGCGGTCCGCAGTGGCGCGGGCGGCACTGGGCGAGTTCCTGCTGCCCCTCGAAGTGGCTGCCTTCGATGCGGCGGCCGCGCACGACTACGGTCGGATCCGTGCGGCACTCGAGCGCGGCGGGAAGCCCATCGGCCCGCTGGACACCCTGATCGCCGCACACGCGCTGGCCCTCGGCGTCGTCCTGGTGTCGCACAATGCCCGGGAGTTCGGCCGGATCGCCGGGCTGCGTGTGGATGACTGGATGAATTAGGACTGGATGAATCAGTCCGCGGCGGCCTGGCGCAGCGTCAGGTTGATGCGGCAGGCGCCGGTCGCGGGATGCACGCCGTCCTGGACCGGCAGCACGGCGTGATAGCGCAGCCGCGCCGGTCCGCCCCAGACGACGACATCGCCGTGCACGAGCGGAATGCGCTGCGTCGGTCCGCTGCGTTTCAAGCCGCCGAAGACGAACACGGCCGGCAGGCCGAGCGACACGGACACGATGGGCGCGCTGAAGTCCGCTTCGTCGCGGTCCTGGTGCAGCGAGAGCTTCGCGCCCGGGACGTAGCGGTTCACGAGGCAGGCGTCGGGCACGAAGCCCGGGAAGCCCGCCGCCGCGGCCGCATCCGCGGCCAAGCGCAGGAAGACGTCCGGCATGCGCGGCCACGGTCTGCCGCTTTCGGGATCGACCGGTGAATAGCGATAGCCGCGCCGGTCCGTGATCCAGCCGAGCGCACCGCAGTTGGTCATCGTGACCGACATGCGCTGCCCGCCGGGTGTGATCATGTGCCGGAACGGGGCCGCCGTGGTGATCGCCTCGATCGCGGCCAGCAGACCGGCGGCGCGGGGCAGGGCGAAGCCGCGCAACAAGACGGCGCCTTCGGCCAGCGTCACGTGGCCAGGGGCTTCATCCGCCAGGCCGGCGAAGAGATCCGCGATCAATGCGCTGCTCCTTGCGAGCGTGCCCGCAGGCGTTCAAGGCGTGGCCGTGAGCACATCGCGCAGCCGGCGGATCAGCGCTGCGCCGTCACCGCGCCAGGCGGCGCCGTGCATGCAGGCCAGCAGCTGCGGCTCGAGCGCCGCGAGCCGGTCGAGCACGCGCGCGGTGTCGGGGCCATGGGCGAAATAGTCGAGCTGCGCGCGCAGCGCCTCGCTGGGCTCCAGGATGTCGGCCTCGGTCACGGGCGGATGATCGGCACCCGGTTGCGTGAACAGGTCACCGCAGAGCAGCGCGCGCAGATCGTCGACCATCAGGAAGCCGTTGTCCCAGGCATGCGGCACGTGCGGCGCGTCGATCCAGCGCACCGTGTGCCGGCCGAGCGACAGCGTCTCGTCGTCCGCGAGCGCCTTCGGCGCCCGGTCTGCGAGATCCGCGACCGACACCATGGCCGCGATCCGCCCGCAGAGCGGCACGGCATGCGGCGCCACGGCGAGCAGCGGATTCAGCGCACCGCATTCATCGGCCTCGACGTGGCCGAAGCTCACATAGCGCAGCCGCCGCACGGGCAGCACCGAGGTGATGGCCGCGCAGACCTGCGGAAACAGCGCACGCGGTCCCGTGTGGAAAAGCAGCGAGTCCTCGTCGCGCAGCAGGTACTGGTTGAAGGAGAAGCCGCCGAGAACCGAGGGATCCGGCGTGTGGATGCGGAACAGGCCGTCGGCGATCTCGTCGATGCGGGTCGCGCTCATGGTCGGAACCTCCGCGCGCGCCAGGAGTCAGCGGGAACTTTCGCACCATCACGGCCGGGATGCCAGCCGGGCAGCGTCCGGATGGCGGCAGGCGTTGGCCGGAGGGGCCTCACCGGCCGTGCGTCTCTGGCGGGCGTGACGCGGGCATGCCGTTTCCGTACATAGAAAAGGTCGCGACGACGTCAGCACGCAGGGCAATCGGGTGGACCGGATTGTGGCGTAATGGCAGGCCCATGAACGGCGATGTACCCGTCCGCAAGCTGATCGCGAAGCTGGCACCCGCGATGCGCGCCGTGCTGGCCGCCCCGCGGCCGCTGCATTTTCACGGGACGGCCGACGCGTTGGACGGGTTGCCCGCGCGCGTGCGCGCGGCATCGGCGATTCGTCGCCAGGGCTCACGGCTCGTCGTCGTGCAGGACGATGTCAACGCACTCGCCGTCGTGGCCGCGGACGGCACGGTCGTGCCGCTGCTGCTGCCCGCGGGGCCGGAAGCCGCGCGCAGCTTCGACGATGAGCGGGGCAACAAGCACTTCAAGATGGATCTCGAAGCCTGTGCATCGCTGCCGGATGGCTGTCTCGTGGTCTTCGGATCCGGTTCGAACGCGGCGCGCGAGCGGCTCGTCGTGGTCCGCAGCGGCGATGCCGGCGGCTTCACCGTGCAGGTCGTGGATGCACGCGAGGTCTACGGGGCGCTTCGACGCTGCACCGACGGTATGGGAGTCGATCTGAATGTCGAGGGCGCGGTTGCCACGCGCGAGCGGTTGCGACTGCTGCAGCCGGGCAACCATCCGCGGGGCCGGGGC
>CAYWMY010000172.1:0-6584 GCA_964459405.1 uncultured Steroidobacteraceae bacterium
CGCGCCCTCCGACATGATGGATGGCCGCATCGGTGCCATCCGGCACGCACTGGAGCACGAAGGTCGCGTCGACACGCGCATCCTCGCCTATTCGGCCAAGTACGCCTCGGGTTTTTACGGTCCGTTCCGCGACGCGGTCGGCTCGGCCGGCAATCTCGGCAAGGGCAACAAGCGCACATACCAGATGGACCCGGCCAATTCCGACGAAGCGCTGCGCGAGGTCGCACTCGACCTCGAGGAAGGCGCCGACATGGTCATGGTGAAGCCCGGCCTGCCGTACCTGGACATCGTGCGGCGCGTGAAGGACGAATTCGGTGCCCCGACCCTCGTCTACCAGGTCAGCGGCGAGTACGCGATGCTGAAAGCCGCCGCGTGCAGCGGCTGGCTCGACGAGCGCGTCGTCGTGCTCGAGAGCCTGCTGGCCTGCCGTCGCGCGGGGGCGGACGGCATCCTGAGCTATTACGCGCTGAGAGCCGCCCGTTGGCTGCGCGAGGGAGCCTGAGTGAGCGAGCCGCAGGTCCGTCGATTCGCGCTGGTGGGACATCCCGTCGGGCACAGCTGGTCGCCGTTCATCCACGGCCTGTTCGCAAGGCAGCTCGGCATCGCTCTGCGTTACTCGCTGCTCGACGTCGAACCCGCCGTATTCCGCCGCACGGTCGTCGATTTCTTCCTGAACGGCGGCAAGGGGCTCAACGTCACGGTGCCGCACAAGCAGGCGGCCTACGAGGTCTGCACCGAGACGAGTGATCGCGCCTCGCGCGCGGGCGCGGTCAATACCATCGCGCTGCGTGACGAGACCGTCCTGTTTGGCGACAACACGGATGGTGCCGGGCTGGTGCGTGATCTCAGGAACAACCTGGGGCTCACGCTCGCCGGGCGCCGCATCCTGCTGCTGGGCGCCGGTGGTGCGGTCCGCGGCGTACTGGACCCGTTGCTGGCCGAGCGCCCGCAACTCGTGCTGATCGCGAACCGGACCGGAGGACGCGCCCGGGAACTCGCGCAGCAGTTCTGCGACCGCGGACCCGTCGAGGGCTGCGGGTTCGACGACGTGATGCCCGAACCCTGGGACCTCGTCATCAACGCGACCTCGGCGGGTCTCACCGGAGTCGCGCCTCCGGTCAGCGCCGGAGTCGTGGGTCCGGAGACCGCCTGTTACGACATGTCCTATGGCCGCGAGGACACGCCCTTCCAGCGCTGGGCGAAGGCGGCCGGCGCGAGCCGAACTCACAAGGGCTGGGGCATGCTGGTCGAGCAGGCCGCGGAATCCTTCCATCTCTGGCACGGCGTGCGCCCCGAGACGCGCCCCGTGCTCGCCGCGCTCGCCGAGCTGTAGCCGGGCGCCACCCCGGTGGCCGGGCGGATCGCGCACACGGCATCACGCCGGCGCGGCGGTCGCGAGGTACTCGTCCTTGAGCCGCACGTAGTAGTGCGACGTATAGGTGAATCCCTCCAGCTCCGACGGCTTGAGTTCGCGTACCCGCCGGGCCGGACTGCCGACATAGACGCCGCCACGCGTGCAATGCATGCCGGGAGGAACCAGCGTACCGGCGCCGATGATCACCTCATCGTCGATACGCGAGCCGTCCAGCAGGATCGCGCCGATGCCGATCAGGCAGCGGTTGCCGACGGTGCAGCCGTGCAGCGTCGCACTGTGGCCGATCGTCACGTCGTCGCCGATCATCAGCGCGAAGCCGGCGGGCGCGGGCCTGCCGGCATGCGTGACGTGCAGCACGCAGCGATCCTGGACACTGGTACGCGCCCCGATCGTGATCGTGTTGGTGTCGCCGCGCGTGATCGCGCCGGGCCAGAAGGAGCTGTCGTCGCCGATGGTCACCTGGCCGATCACGATCGCGGCGGAATCGACGTAGACACGCCGGCCGAGGCTGGGCGCGATACCGCGCCAGGTCCTGATGCTCATTGACCTGATTTCACCTCATCGTGACGAATTCTTCGGCGGCCGTCGGATGAATGGCCACGGTATCGTCGAAGTCGCGCTTGGTCGCGCCCATTCTGACCGCGACGGCGAAACCCTGCAGCATCTCGTCGGCGCCCTGACCGATCACGTGCAGACCGACGATACGCTGCTCCGGGCCCACCGTGACGAGCTTCATCGCGGCGCGGCGCTTGCGCGTCACGGGAGCGTAGTACATGGGCACGAAGGCTGACCTGAACACGCGGACCGCATCGCCGTACTCGGCGCGCGCCTGGCCCTCGGTGAGCCCCACCGTGCCGATCGGCGGATGGCTGAAGATCACACTCGGGATCAGCCGGTAATCGAGGTGCCGGCCCGCCGCACCGCCGAACTCGCGGTCCGCGAGCCGGCGGCCCGCGGCAATCGCCACGGGTGTCAGCTGCTCGCGGCCCGTCACGTCGCCGATCGCGAACACGCCTTCGACGCTCGTGCGCTGGTACGAATCCGCGACGATGTGCCCCGCAGCGTCGAGCGCCACGCCGGCGTGCTCGAGACCCAGTCCTTCGACCCGGGGACGGCGGCCGATCGCCCAGAGGATGCAGTCGCACGGCCCGACCGTACGTCCATCCTCGAGCGCAAGGCTCAGTCCCGCATCGTCCTGCAGCACCCGCGCCGGCACGGCGTGGTCCAGCAGCGTCACGCCATCGGCGCGCATTTCGTCCATCAGCGTCAGCGCCGGCATCTCATCGAAGTGCCGCAGCAGTCGCTCGTGCCTGAACACGATCGAGGTCTGGCTGCCCAGTGCCGCGAACACTCCCGCGAGTTCCACGGCGATGTAGCCGCTGCCCACGACCAGCACGCGGCGCGGCTGCGAGGACAGCGCGAAGAATCCGTCGGAATCGATGCCCAGTCCGGCGCCGGGGATGTCAGGCCACAGCGGCTGACCTCCCGTCGCGATGACCACGCGCGCACCCGCGATGCGCTCGCCGTTCACCTCCACCGTGCGCGGCGCGACGAAGCGCGCGAGGCCTCGGCGCACCGCAACGTCGCTCTTCGCCAGATTGGCCTCGTAGATGCCGTTGAGGCGCGCGACATAGGCGTCGCGCTGCGCCTTGAGCGCGCCCCAGTCGACCGGCCCCGGCTCGATGCCGAAACCGTACTCGACCGCCTCGTGCAACCCATGCGCGAGGCTCGCGGCGTTGAACATGATCTTCTTCGGCACGCAGCCCACGTTCACGCAGGTCCCGCCCAGGCGCCCGCTTTCCACCAGCACGACTCGCGCACCGTATTCCGCCGCGCGCCGTGCACAGGCGATGCCGCCGCTGCCACCACCGATCACGATCAGGTCGCACGTCGCCGTCATGGTCCTCCCGCCGTGTCGCCGGCTCCCGGGCCGAAACGGCGGCGCCGGCCCGGGGTCAGCCGGGATCGCGATGATATACTTTTGACCGTCAAGCCGGCCTCTTCCACAACAACCGGCACTCGCAACGGGAGCGCCCCATGGTGATGATCATCGTGCTTGCCCTGCTGGCCGTGGTCGCCGTGTATGCGATCGGGGTCTACAACGGCCTCGTGCGCCTGCGCGAGGGGGTGAAGCAGGCGTGGTCGAACATCGATGTGATCCTGGTGCAGCGCCATGACGAACTGCCCAAGCTGGTCGAGTCCTGCCGGCGCTACATGCAGTATGAAAAGGAAACGCTGGAGCGCGTGATGCAGGCACGCAGTTCCGTGTTCCGCGCGCACGAGCGTGGCGACGTCGCGGCCCTCGGCGCGGCCGAAGGCCTGTTGCGCACCGGTCTGGGCCAGCTCTACGCAGTGGCCGAGAACTACCCGCAGCTCAGGGCCGACGAGGGATTCCAGCACCTGCGAACGCGGATCTCACAGCTCGAGGAATCCATCGCCGACCGTCGTGAGCTGTACAACAGTGCGGTGAATCTGAACAACGTGCGGGTCGCGCAGTTCCCCGATCTGATCTTCGCGCGGCTGTTCGGCTTCCAGCCGGCCACGCTGCTCGAGTTCGCCGTCGAGCAGAAGAGCGACGTCGACCTCAGGCGCCTGTTCGACTGAGGTGAAGCGCAGAGCTGCCTGGGCGATACCGGCCGGGCTCGCGGGTCCGGTGCTGGCCATCGCGCTCACCGTCGTCGGGGACTCCGCATCCGGGGAGTTCTGGCTCGCGATGGCAGCGCTCGCGGCCGCCGCGGCCTGGGGCTTCTACTCCGGGTTCACGTGGTGGCGCTGGGCGCGGCTGATCGAAGACACGCCGACCTCGCGGATCCGCAGCGCCGCGCAGGGCTACGTCGAACTCCAGGGCGTCGCACGGCTCATGGGCGGGGAGCCGATCGTGGCGCCGCTCTCGCGCCGCGCCTGCGCGTGGTGGAGCTACCGTGTCGATGAGCGCGTCCAGGATGGCAATCGGCGCCGGTGGCGGCGAGTCGCGTCCGGCGTCAGCGAGCACATCTTCCTGATCGAGGACAACAGCGGCACCTGTGTCGTCGATCCCGACGGTGCCGAGGTACTGCCATCGGTGCGCGACAGCTGGTACGGCGACACGCCGCATCCGGTCGCGGGGCCGCCCGCCACCCGCGGATTCGTGGGATTCGGCAACCGCTACCGCTATCGCGAGAGCCGGCTCGACGCAGGTGCCGCCACCTACGCCATCGGCTGGTTCCGCAGCGACACGGATGCCGACCCGCGCAGCATCGGAGAGGATGTCACGGCGCTGCTGCGCGAGTGGAAGCGCGAGCCGCACACGCTGCTGCAGCGCTTCGACCGCGATGGCGACGGCGCGCTGTCGCTCGAGGAATGGGAACGGGCGCGCGAGCAGGCGCACCGGCAGGTGACGGAGGAACGCGGCCGGAGCGCCGCCCTGCCCGGCATCCACATGCTCGCGAGACCGCGCGACGGCCGGCCTTTCCTGCTGGCCGCCGGAACCGCGCAGCAGCTGGCCCGGCATTACCGGCTGCGGGCCGTCGCGGGACTCGCCGTGTTCCTCGGCTGCACCTGCGCCGCAGCCTGGGCGATCATCGATGCCACACGATGAGGTGGCGGGTGTGGCCCGCCGCGACCGCGAGTTTTTTCCAGCAAGCCACGCATGAGGATCCCTGCATGCAAGTCACCATCGTCTGTCTGCTGATCGCCGGACTGTTGCCCTACGTGACCGTCGCCGTCGCAAAATCCCAGCCCGGTTACGACAACCACGCGCCACGCGACTGGGTCCTCAGGCTCACGGGCTTCAGGCGCCGCGCGTATGCAGCGCATCAGAATCATTTCGAGCAGTTTCCGTTCTTCGCGACCGCCGTCATCGTCGCGCACCTGCGGCTCGTCGACGATCGCCTGCTCGCGGGTCTCGCGATCGCCTACGTCGCGTTGCGCGTCGCGTACACGATCGCCTACGTGGCGGACTGGGCCACGGTCCGGTCGCTGGTGTGGACCGTCGCGATGGGCTGCCCGGTGGCGATGTTCGTGCAGTCCCTCTGATACGCCGCCAGTCACCCGCGACGCTGCGGCGACGCGATCGGCCTCGATGCCGGCCGCAACCCGCCGACCGGGACCGGCACCATTTCCCGTACCCGCATGTGGCCGCGCATCTGTCGGTGCCGCGTCGCACTCACGCGAGATTGTGGAACACCTTCTGCACGTCCTCGTCCTGCTCGAGCCTGTCGATCAGCTCGAGGACTTCCCGGGCCTGCTCCTCGGGCAGCTCCACGGGCGTCGTGGCGACGTATTCGGCCTCGGCCGACAGCGGTGTGATGCCGCGGTCCTCGAGCGCCTTCTGCACCTGCCCGAAATCGTCGAACGCGCAGCGGATGACGAGCTGCGGCTCGTTGTTCTCGCCCGTGCTCTCGCCCATCTCCTCGAGGCCGTGATCGATCAGGTACAGCTCGAGATCGTCCTGGTCCAGACCCTCCGGCTTCAGCCTGAACACGCCCATCTTGCGGAACTGGAAACTCACGCTGCCGCTGGTGGCGAGATTGCCGCCGTATTTCGTGAACAGGTGCCGTACGCTCGCGACGGTACGCGTCGGGTTGTCCGTCGCCGTATCGACCATGGCCGCGACGCCATGCGGCGCATAACCCTCGTAAACCACTTCCTGGTAGCTGGTCGAGTCCTTCCCGAGGGCGCGCTTGATCGCGGCCTCGACCTTGTCCTTGGGCATGTTCACGGAGCGCGCGTTCTGCATGACGCGCCGCAGCGCCGGATTCGAGGCCGGATCGCCGCCACCCGCCTTGACAGCGATCGTGATGTCCTTGGCGATGCGCGCGAACTGCTTCGCCATGCGGTTCCAGCGCGCGAACATCACGTGCTTGCGCGTTTCGAAGATTCGTCCCATCGGCTCCCTACCCCCTGCGTCGGGGCGCAAGAGTATCACTTGACGGTAATGGTGACCTTCGCCGAGACCACCGGGGGCTCGTGCAGGCGATGCTGGTGATCACCGAGCACGAGCTGCAGTGTGTGCCGCCCGGGCTTCAGGTTCAGCACCGTCTCGGTCTGCCCCTTGCCGAAATGGATGTGCCGGTCGTCGGCGGGAATCGCCTGATCCGCCGACGGTGGGTCCGCGTCGATCAGCAGGTGGTGGTGGCCGGAATTCGGGAACTGCACTCCAGCCGGTGCGACACCCATGCCGGTGAGGCCGAAGCGCACCGTCACCGGGCCCTGGATCTGCGCACCGTCC
>CAYWMY010000173.1:0-6573 GCA_964459405.1 uncultured Steroidobacteraceae bacterium
GCAAGTGGCGCATGCGCCGCTCGATCTTCAACAGCGAGGACATGGCCTCCGCGGTGACATCGGCGAGCGCCGTCGACGCGACTCCGCCAGCACCGTGAGTGCCCCGCGGGCAGTCGCGTCAGCGCGACTGCCCGCGGGCGCCGATGGCGGGTCGCGAGGGAGCCGCGCGGTTTGGTCGACATTCGTCACAGCATCGCCACCGCGCGCGTGCCGGCACACAGTGCCGCGACTGCGGCGAGCGGAGCCTGGGGCCCTTCACTGCGGCAACGCGTACGCCAGCACATAGTCGCCCGCGCGCGTCTGCAGCGACCCGTGGCCGCCCGCGGCGATCACGACGTACTGCCGGCCGGTGCGGCGTGACACGAAGGTCATCGGATTCGCCTGGCCGCCCGCAGGCAGTCTCGCCTTCCACAGCTGCCCCCCCGTCTCGACATCGAACGCGCGGAAGTAGTGGTCCGCCGTCGCGGCGATGAAGGCCACTCCGCCGCGCGTGATCGCCGCACCGCCCAGATTCAGCATGCCCGTGCGGAACGGAATGCCGAACAGCGCGTGGTCACGCGTGTTGCCGAACGGCCGGCGCCACAGCGTCCGTCGCGTATCGAGGTCCACGACCGCGACTTCTCCCCACGGCGGCTCGTGGCAGGGGATCTTGAACGGTGACAGGAACGGCAGGAATTCCACGGCGTACGGCGTGCCCTCCTGTGCCCACAGCGACCTCAGGTGCGAGGGCGGCGGCGCATCGGGTGCCGCAGCCGCCGGGCCGGTGTAGGCATGGATGCCCATGGCCTTCGCCTCATCGCGCGGGATCAGCCGGTCCACGAACGGCACGCCCGTCGAGTTCACGAACATGAGCCGCCGTTCGGGATCCACCGCCACGCTGCCCCAGTCGATCGTGCCCATGGGGCTCGGGAACACAATGGTCTTCTTCGTCGTAACCGGCGTGTACAGGCCGTCGTAGCGATAGCGACGGAACTGGATGCGGCACCACAGCTGGTCGAATGGCGACGTGCCCCACATGCTGGACTCGCGCAGGTCCGGCGGCGTGAAGGAGGGCATGCCGACCGAGAACGGCTGCGTGGGCGACAGCCGTTCACCCGGCACCGCGTCCTGCGGCACCGGCTTCTCGACGACTTCGGCGAGCGGCTTGCCGGTCACACGATCGAGCAGGAAGATCTCGCCGACCTTGGTGGGTGCAATCAACGCCTTCTGCACGCCCTGCGGCGTCGGCAGGTCGACGAGCACGGGCTGCGAACCGATGTCGTAGTCCCAGACATCACGGTACGTGGTCTGGAAGCTCCAGCGCACGTCGCCCGTGCGTGCGTCGAGCGCCACGATGGAGCTGTTGTAGCGGTGCTGGTCTTCGCTGCGCGTGTAGGCCAGATAGTCGGGCGGGGTGTTGCCAGTGGGCAGGTACACGAGGCCCAGTTCCTCGTCGGCGCTCGCAACGCTCCAGACATTCGGCGTGTTGCGTGGAAAGGTCTCGCCCGGCTGCAGCGGCGGCAGGGCCGCTGGCTGCATCACGTCCCAGGCCCAGCGCAGTGCGCCGGTCTTGACGTCGTAGGCGCGCACGACGCCGGGTGGTTCGTCGTTGGACTGGTTGTCCATGACCCAGGAACCCACGATCGCCACACCGGCCACGATGGCGGGCGGCGAGGTCACGTAGTGATAGCCCGGCGGGCTCTCGCCCAGACCCTCCTTGAGGTCCACCGTACCGCCGCTGCCGAAATCCGCACAGGGCCGCCCGGTCGCCGCATCGAGCGCCAGCAGGCGGTCATCGTGCGTGCCCATGAGCACCCGGGCGTCACAGAATGCACCGGAGCCGCTGCCGGCAGCGTGCGACAGGCCGCGACAGGCCAGATGCATGACCCCGGCGGTATCGACCTTCGGATCGAAGCGCCAGACCTCCTGACCCGTATCGCCATCGACAGCGATCACGACGTTGCGCGCCGTGCAGAACACCAGCGAGTCCCCCACCGTGATCGGGGTCGCCTCGAAGGTCACGCCGATCCAGGGTGGTTCGCCCGGCAACCCCTGATCGCCCGTACGGAAGGTCCAGGCCAGCTCGAGATCGCCGGCGTTCTCGCGTGTGATCTGGCTCGCCGTCGAGAAGCGGTCGCCGCGCAGCGTGCTGCCGAAAGCCGGCCAGTCGCTGGCACGCGGCAGCGGTGTCACGGCACGCGCCGGGACCGGGCCCGCCGGCACGAACCGGGTGCTCGCGTAGGCCGCACCCAGCAACACCACGGCGGCTGCGAGCACCAGCGCACCCGCGACCGCCATCCCCCGCTCGCCACCCGCATCGAACAGCAGCGGACCGCGGTCAAGGCCGTGCCGCACGTCGGGCAGCAGGAACCACAGCGTCAGGATCACGAACGGCCACACGCGTGGCAGCAGGGCCCAGCCGTCGAGTCCCGCCTCGCTCGCGGCCCACGCGAAGGTGCCGAGTGCGAGCGCCGCGTACAGCCAGACCGCCAGCCGCCACCGCAGCCATACCAGCGCGCCCGTCGCAGCGAGCGCCGCACCCGCGATCAGGTAGTACCAGGAACCGCCCAGCAACGCGAGCTGGATGCCACCGACCAACAAACCCGCGCCGAACAGCCCGCACACGATGGCGAGCAGCCATGCGCGCGGCGCCGTTCCGGGCCGAACACGATCCTGCATGATGTCCCCCTCTGCTGCGACCGGATGCCAGGCGGCGGGAGCCGTGGCCCCCGTCTGTTTACCCTGCTCGATTCTGTTTGCACAACCCTACAGGTCTGCCACGATCAAGGCACGCACGACTTGGCGGGGCGCAGCACATGGCCATCGACCGGCTGGACCTGATCTGGGAAGGCATCGACTGTGGAATCGGCATCCTGCACCAGGGCCTCGCGCGGCTCGTGCCACTGCGGCCACGGCAGCCGCGCCCCGAGGTCGCGTGGGATGCCGTCGGCGTCGTCACGACGCTCGCCCTGGCCTGGTGGATCGGCGACTGGCTGGACGAAGGTGTCGAACGTCTCGCCACGCTGCCGGGCCTCGTGTCGTGGGCCGCGATGGTCGACGCCTGGCCGGCGGCAGCCTCCTGGGGTGCTTACTTCGTCATGACCGATTTTCTGGTCTACTGGGCGCATCGCCTGCTGCATCGGCCCGGCTGGTGGCACACGCACGCCTGGCATCACTCGCCCAGAACGCTTTACTGGGCCTCGGGCCTGCGCGGTTCGCCGGTGCATACGCTGCTGCTGCTGGCACCGGCCGCCGCCGCGGACGTAATCCTGCCGGTGCCCGGCATCGAATGGGTGCTCGTCGGCGCCGTACTGTTCGATATCGTCAACCAGCACTATCTGCATTCGAACATCTGGTGGCCGGGCGCGCGCCACATCGAACGCGTGCTCGTGACACCGAGATATCATTTCGTGCATCACAGCACGCGCCCGGAGCTGGCGAAGAGCAACTACGGGTTCGCCTTCACCTGGTGGCACCACCTGTTCGGCACCTGAGCCGATCCGGACCGGGGTCCCGAGGATGATCCGCTCGGGCTCGACTACGAGATCCCCAGATGGCGGCTGCTCCTCGGCCTGCCGCCCGATGGGGCTCGCCGGATCCCACCCACCCGCGTCCCGTGACCGTGCAGCGTGCGGTGCCTTGGCAACGCGCGATGCGGCCGCGGTGCCACCCGGCTGGTGCGGGCACCACGAAGGTTCAGCCGCGCGCGTGGATCACCGCCGCGCGGTCAGCCGGGCTCGCCGTCACTTCCGCGCCGGGCTCTCCGGCAGGGCGAAGACGTAGATGGCGCTGCCGCCGTTCGGCTGGTAGAGGTCGGGACTGACCTTCGCGGTCAGCAGCTTGAATACGCCCATGCCCGTGGTCACGGCGATGTACTGCCGGCCCTTCACCTCGTAGCTGATCGGAAAGCCGTGCGCGGCCGCGCCGAGGCGCGTCTGCCACAGCACCGCGCCCGTGTTGACGTCGAAGGCCTTGAAGTAGCGGTCCACGTCACCCACGAACGCGAGCCCGCCCGCAGTACCGAGCACGGCGGTCATGAACATCGCGCGCTGCCGGTGGCTCCAGTTCTCCTTCATCGTGCGCAGGTCGAACGACGTCAGCCGCCCGAGCAAGCCATTGCTGCCGGGCATCTCGTAGACCCGCGACTCGCCGCCGTAGCCGCCAAGCCCCTCCTGCATCTCGACCTTGCGCCCGACCATGTCCACGCACAGCTGGTGCAGCGGGAAGATCAGCGCTGCGGTCTGCGGGATGAAAGACGAGGCCTGCCAGTTGTGACCGCCATAGATGCTGGGGCAGACCGATACCGGCTCGTCGATGCGCGCATCGATGATGTCCTGCCGGTAGCGCAGCCGGCCCGTGGAGCGGTCCAGCGGCCGGAACACGTTCTGGTACATCGTCTCGGTGAAGTCCAGGAATTTGCCGTTGCCGCGGTCGAGCTTCCAGAGGATGCCGTCCTTGCCGACGGTCACCACCAGCGGCCGGCCATCGAGATCGACGAGCACGCGCTCGAAGCCGATCTCCATGTCCAGCGTCTCGCCCGGAATGTGCTGGTGATACCAGACGATCCGCCCGGTCTTCGGATCCAGCGCCAGCGTCGAGTTCGTGTACAGCGCCGCGTCGAGCACCGACATGTTGCGGCTCGCCGCCACCCAGGGCTTGGCCTGCGAGGTACCGACGTAGAACAGCTTGCGCTCAGGGTCGTAACTGCCCGCCATCCACACATCGCCGCCCGCCCGGAACGTCGGCTCCACCTGACCCCAGGTGACATCATTCGGATCGCCGGGCAGCGCAATGGTCGAGGTGCGCCACAGTTCGCGGCCCGAGTCCGGGTCGTGGCCGGTGATGAAACAGCCCTCCTTCTTGAAACGTTCGCAGCCGTTGATACCGCTGATCACCACCCCGTCGGCAATCACCGGACCGGCGGTATGCGTATAGCCCTTGGTGTAGTCGGCCTTGACCGTCTTCCAGACCTCCCGGCCCGTGCGCGCATCGATCGCCACGATCGCCGCGTCGTAGGTGGCGAGAAACAGCTTGTCCCCGTACAGCGCGATGTTCTTGGTCGGCCCGCCGAGGGTCTTCGACTCCGGCGGGTAGCGGTGCGCGTACTCCCACAGCACCTCCCCCGTCGCCGCATCCAGGGCCTGCACCACGTTGCCCGGATGCGTCAGGTACATGATGCCGTCGTGCACCAGCGGCGTACCCTGGTTGCTGCCCTCGCGCATGGTCAGCACCCAGGCGAGCCGCAGTTCCCCGACGTTGTCACGGTTGACCTGGTCCAGCGGACTGAAGCCCTGCGCATCCTGCGTGCGCCGGAAACTCAGCCAGTCGCCCGGTGGCGGCTCGCGCAGCAGCGCCTGCGTCACCGGCCTGAAATCCTTGATCTCCCGGTTGGCGAATCCCTGCGCCCGCTCGGCCTCGCCCGCAATGCTGCCCGCCGCCGACCAGCTCTGCCATTGCACCTCGCCGGGCCGTGCCGCAATCTCCGCACGCCGCGCCGCCCACTGCGCACCCAGGGCCAGCTGCCCCACTTCCGCTTCCGCACCGGCCTCCAGCGCCCGCGCGCCCGGCTCGCCGCCGTTGGCCCGCAGCATGTAGGCCGTGATCGCCAGATAGTCCGCCATCGACAGCGAGCCCGGCGCCCCCGCGGGCATCAGCCGGCTCACATAGCCGACCAGGTCTGCGGCCGTGCGCCGTCCCCACTTCGCGATGAAGTTCGGCCCCGCCAGCTCCGAACCGTGACCGGTGCCGGCAAGCGTCAGGTGATGACACTCGGCGCAGTACTGCGCATAGGACGTCTTGCCCGCGTCAGCCTGCGCCGCCGTGAACCCCCCGGACGCTACCGCTTCCGCACGTACCCCCCACGCCCCCAGCAGCGCCGCAACCACGACGCCCGCACCCACGAGATTACCGCGCATTCCCCTCACCCCCGTTGAACAGACTTCAAATGTACACAGTCCCGTCACGTGCGGGAAACCCCGCGGCCCGCGTGGCCCGGCACAGGTGGCGGCTCGATGGGACGATCGTGGTGATGCCACCCGATGGACTGCAGCCGCGCGCAGGACCGCTGGCCCGCGGTCCCGCGGGCGGCGGTGCGACGCATCCTCAGGCGCTGGCGCCTCAGGGCACGCGACCGCAGCAGCATCCACCCATCGCACGGCCACCGGGCGAGCGGATGAACCGTCCATCACCGCAGCGAGGATTCGTGCTCATCGACCGTGAACGCGCGGATCTTCGAGCGATCGAACAGGTGTTCCTCATCGGCGGCGATCTCGGCAGCGATGGTCGGCTGCTGCAGTTCCTGCATGGCGGCCTCGAAGGTCGCGCGGTCCTTGAACCAGATCTCTGTGATCACATCGACGTCGCTGTCGACGGCCTCGCCCGGCCCGGGTGGCGGAAACGGTGTCAGGAAACGCCGGAAGTAACGCTCTGCCGTCGGCAGCACGCGCTTGCCGAGCCGCGCATGCGTGCCCTCGTAGTAGGCCTTGAAGGCCTCGGTCGTCATGCCGGCCTTCTTCTTCAACAGGAATACCACTTTGAACATCGTCGCCCCCCGGTACTCGAATTGAGACCGCCCCACACCTTACCCGACCCGGC
>CAYWMY010000174.1:0-6547 GCA_964459405.1 uncultured Steroidobacteraceae bacterium
ACGAGCTGCTCTGCAGCGTGAAGCGGGCGCCGCTCGTGCATCGGTCACACGAGCAGGTCGAACCCGGTCCGGCCCGCGGGGGACCCTCACTCCAAAGATGGATTGTTGCCAGCGAGCGCCATTGCTAGGTTCTGCCTGAGCGCCGACCCGGGGTCCGCCCCGATCCAGAAGGCGCCGATGCCTTCACCATCCCCGATGCCAGGTTCCCCTCCATGAGCAAAACCACCCCCGCCGCAATGAACACTGCCGACATCACGACCCGCGCCATCCTGCACACCTTGCGGCCCATGTCGTCCCAGGATGAGGCCGCCGGCGATATGCCGACGATGATCACACGCGGCGAGGGTGTCCACATCTTCGACATCGACGGCCGGCGCATGATCGACTGCGTGGGTGGACTGTGGTGTGTGAACGCAGGCTATGGTCGTGAGGAAATCATCAACGCGATGACGGAGCAGCTGAAGCAGCTCGCCTACATCTCGACATTCCCGGGCAGCGCCAACCTGACCTCCACCCTGCTGGCCGAGAAAATCTGCGACATCGCGTCGGAGGAAGCCATCGCACGGGTGTTCTTCGCCTCCAACGGCTCGGACTCGATCGAGAACGCGTTCAAGATCGCGCGCCAGTACTGGAAGATGGTCGGGCGCCCGGAGAAGTACAAGGTCGTGAGTCTGCGTGGCGCCTACCACGGCACACACTTCGGCTGCATGGCGGCCAACGGGCTTGCGAGCGCGTTCCGGCGCAGCTACGAACCGATGGCGCCCGGCTTCGTCAACGTGGAAACCTTCGACTCGTACCGGCCATTGATCGACGGCATCGAGCCCGAGGCCCAGGTCGATCTGTGCATCAAGCTGCTGGAACGGACACTCGAGTACCAGGATCCCGAGACGGTCGCGGCATTCATCGCCGAGCCCGTCCAGGGTGGTGGCGGCATGCACGTCCCGCCCGCGAGCTACTGGCGCCGGCTGCGGGAGGTCTGCGACCGACACGACATCCTGTTCATCTCCGACGAGGTCGTCACCGGCTTCGGGCGCAGCGGCAGCATGTTCGGTGCGCGCGGCTGGAATGTGAAGCCGGACATCATGTGCTGCGGCAAGGGCATCTCCGGCGGGTACGCACCGCTCTCCGCCGTGCTGGTCGGCCAGCGTGTCGCGGATGCGTGGACCCATGCGGCCGGGGACCACAGCTTCGCCGCCATCGGTTACACGCACACCGGCAATCCGGTGGCCTGCGCCGCGGGCCTGGCCGCCCTCGACATCGTCGTCCGCGAAAAGCTCCCGGACAACGCGCGCGAGGTGGGCGCCTATTTTCTCGGCCGTCTGCGCGACCTCATGGCCCGCCACGAGGCGATCGGTGACGTGCGCGGCAAAGGCCTGATGATGACCGTCGAGATGGTGAAGGATCGTGCGACCCGGGAAGCCTTTGCCGACGAACACCCGTTCCCGTCGGCCATTGCGAAGTTCTGTCGCGAGAACGGCGTGTGGCTGCGGCAGGTCGATCACAAGTTCATCATCTCACCGCCGCTCATTTTCACGCGCGAGCACGTCGATCAGGTGATCGAGGTGCTGGACGCGGCGTACGCCAGGACGCCGGTCGGCGATTAAGACGTCTGCCGGCGGGGATGACCGGGCACCCGGCATTCGAGACCGTGGGCCAGGCAGGCAATACCGAGCCGGCTGTCGACACCGGTCTTGTTCAGGATGCTGACGATATGGGACTTCACGGTCTGCAGGCTGATTCCCAGGATATCGGCAATCTGCTGATTGCTCTTGCCACGCAGCACGCAGGAGACGACTTCGAGTTCCCGCGCCTTGAGGCCGAAATGTCGCGTCAGCGACTCTGCGACATTCAGCGAGCGAACACGCCAGTGCAGTTCCAGCGACGACAGTGCGAGATTGCGCAGGGCATCCCAGTCGAATCCGTCGATGGAAAAGGCGCGCTGGGTCCGGCTCCGGAACAGCGACAGGCTCGCAATCGGGTCCCGGTCCCGGTAGAAAACCAGGGCGACTTCGTCGCCGATGTCATTTTCCCTCAGGCAGGCCGCAAATTCCGGGATGACCGCGGCGTGGGCCATGCGCCGGAGGTGACTCAGGACGGCGACCTCACGCTTCTCGTCCCGGAGACGATGGACATGGATCGGGTCCATGGGCGCCCAGGCTTCGTTGTAACGGGCGACGTTCTCTTCCAGGATGTTGATCATCTGCGGCGCCGCGATCTCGCCGCGCGGGCCCACCCAGAAAAACATCGCCGACGACGCATTGCAGAGCCGGGTCGCGAACTGCAGCAGCCGGTCGATCAACTCCGCAGACTGCTGGTCCTGCGGCACGAACGGCGGCAGGGCCGTGACGTTGATGGCGTCGGACCAAAGCACGGGACTGCCTGCCGTCATGCAGGCGGACGGCTTCGAGGCCGTGAATCGAGGTGACTGCGCATGGGCGGAGAATATCGCAGTGCCGCGGTGCGCAACAATGCCGGTGTGGGCCCTCGTACCCGCCCGCCACGCGATACGGGCACATTACCGGCGGTGCGCGGGCCGGCAAACCAGCGAGTCGGGGCCCGCGGCGGTACTCCAGCCCCGGAGGCGCTGACCATGGCCGAACCGAGCCGCTGGCCGGCGCCAGAACCACGCCGGTCCTGGATGCTGATGGTGTACCGACAAGACCGGGCCCGTCGCAGGGAGACTTGAAAGTCCACTCGTCGAGTTCGAATCCCACGCTCATTGACTCGCAGGAGATCTGGAAATGAACTCATCCGGTCCGAATCCCACCCTCATCGAGGTGGAAAAGATCATGGCGACGCACCCGGACCATGTGCGTGGTGACCACGACCCTCGATACAGCCATGGCTCGGCGTTCGTGAACGGCACCTACATCGATCTGGATCATGCGGCCATTCCGATGACCGACATGGGGCTGTTGCAGGCCGACGCCTGCTATGATGTCGTCAGCGTCAGCAAGGGACAGTTCTTCCGGCTGAACGATCACCTCGACCGTTTCGAGAGTTCATGCGCGAAATTCCGGCTCCGCAATCCTTACAGCAAGGCGGAGACTGCTGAGATCCTGACCCAGCTGGTCCGACTGATCGGAGCACGGTCGGCCTATGTCTGGTGGTTCGTGACACGTGGCGATATGCCTGAGAAAGGCAGCGATCGTGGTAAACCGGGAGCCTACCAGAACCGTCTCTATGGTTTCTCGGTGCCGTATGTGTTCATTGCAGACGACGAGCAGCGCCGCCGCGGGCTCGATCTGGTCGTCACGCAGAAGTACATCCGCATTCCGCCGAAGGCTGTCGACCCCACCGCGAAGAACTTCCACGGCATGGATACGAGACTGGCATTGTTCGATGCCCACGACAGAGGTGCGGACTGGTGCGTGCTGTGCGACGCGCAGGGCAATCTGGCCGAAGCGCCGGGAGCCAACGTCTTCGTGGTCAAAGGCGGTGAACTCTTCACGCCGGCATCCGGCTGCCTGGAAGGAATTACCCGTCGAACGATCTTCGATCTGGCCGCGGAGCTCCAGATCAGGGCCCATCGCTGCGATATCCCGGCGGATTCGCTGCGCAGCGCCGACGAAGTGTTCCTGACCTCCACTGCCGGCGGCGTCATGCCGGTCAGGAGCATCGATGGCGTGCCCGTGGGCAAGGGAGCGTCCAACCCGATCACGGTCAAGCTCCACAATCTCTACTGGAACAAGCGCTGGGGTGGCTGGCTCGGTACGACCATCGACTACGGAAGATCGCGTTCTACAGGCCCAGGCTGATTCCCGGCTGGGCTCCTGTCATACATGTCCACCCCCACTCGACACCCCCGCACCGGATCGGTCGCGGCACCCGTTGCGCTCGCGGTCATCGGGCTCGCGGGCCTCGGCGCCCAGCCCGTGGTCGTCAGCACCCTCATCGAAGTGGCGGGTTTCGATGTCCGTGCGGCCGGGTATATCGCCTCTGCCGAGGTCTTCGGCATCGCTCTGGCCAACGCGGCCACCACCTTCGGTGCTGCCCGCGTCAGCTGGCGGCTGCTGTGTGGCATCGGTCTCGCGCTGATGCTGGCGGGCTCTGCGCTGTCCCTGCTGGCCGGCACCACCCCCTCGCACATGATGTTGGCCCGCGCCGTGTCCGGCCTCGGATCCGGCCTGCTGATCTCCCGCGGCTATGCAGCGGCCGGGCTCACGCGAGATCCGGACCGGATGCTGGGCTACATCCTCGCCACGAGTACCGCACAGGTCGCGATCGCGTCCTATTGCCTGCCCATTCTCGCCGCCGCGTCGGGTGTCTCGGTCATCTTCCATTACTTCGCCGCGCTGGCCGCGTGCGGCGTGCTGTTTCTGACGCGAATCCCGGTCGGCGCAGATGCGGCGATTCTGTCCAGCCACAGCGGATCGTCCCTGGCCGAGCGTGTCACGGCGCTCGTCGCCGCTGCGTCGCTGTTCCTGGGCCTTGGCGTACTCTGGGCGTATCTGTTTCAGATCGGTCTCGGCATGGGCGCCACGACGGCGCAGGCTGCGGCAGGACTGACGCTGTCGCAGATCGCCGCCTTTGCGGGCGCGCTGATCGCCGCGTTCGCTGTCCGCTGGATCCCGGCCATTGGCCTGAAGCTGGGGTCGCTGCTGATCACCATCGTCTCGATCGCGTTGCTGCAGGTCCTGTCCGGCGGCATGGCCTATGCAGTGCTCGCCTCGGGCTTCAACGGCGCGAGCAACACCACGATGGTGCTGGCCCTGGGCGCGGTCGCGGCCGCAGACGTCGATGGACGCTGGATCGCAGCCGCCGTCACCCTGCAGACCCTGGGATTTGCCTTCGGCCCCGCCATCGCCGCCCAGATCGTGAGCGGCAACGACTTCCGCATGGCGCAGTCTCTATCCATCGCTCTGCTCGTCGTGTCGGTAATCGCCTCGTTGGCTGCATTCACCCGGTCGCGGCGCAGGACCGGACCGACAGACCTTGCGTGACCGCGCCAGGTCCACGTTCAAACCATCGACGCGGGGCTCTCACCGCCCCAACGCAGGCACCGGCACCGGCGCCGGCTCCGATGACCTCCACCGTTCGATGGATGTGAGCCCGAATCTCCGGCGATAAGCTCCGTCCATCGCGCCGCTACCGCGGATCGTCGGAGGAGAGTCAGCCGCTTGCCTGGGAACAACCGTTACAGCGATCCGCAAGCAGGACAGCAATTGGCTACCGCCCCCGCGCGCCGGATTTCACGAGCCGCATCAGGACTGGCTCTGTCCGTGTATCGAGGCTTCAGATGTCGCCTGACGCTACGCCGACCAGCGGCTCACCATGGCGCCGACCTGGGCGCGGCGCTGAATCCCCAGCTTGCTCAGGACGTTGAGAACGTGTGTCCGTGTCGTAGCGAGTCCGATGCCGAGTTCTTCCGCGATGGCGGCATTCGAGGCTCCCGCCCTGAGTCGCAGCGCCACCTCGAGCTCGCGCGCCGTGAGCCCACCCCTGCGCTGCAACTCGCGGGCCTCGCGTCGACCGACAATGCGTGGGTGAAATCCGAGGTGGTGCTGCATGAACCGATGGACAGCAGTCCATTGAACGTCGACAGACTCGAAAGTGGCGCCCCCTCTCCTGTACAGACTGAGCGCAGCCACCGGGGCATCGTCGTCCCACATCACCAGGTCGATTTCGTCGCTGAATCCGTGCGATCGCAGAAAGGTCTCGTATCTCACGAGTTTCGCTCTGTCGGGCGAACTGCACCTGCAGTCCGCCAGCGATCGCATGCTTTGCACGCTGGACACGAGGGTGGAGAGATTCAGCGGATCAATGTCGGCGGCGCTTTCCGTGTAGTGGCTCAGATAGTTCGGGGCCAGACCCGCCGTGGCCGGGAAGTCGTCCGTGACCGGTTGTCCGTCAGCCCACCCGATCCAGAAGAAGGCCACCGAAGACGCTTTCAGGGCACCCATCGAGAAGCACAGCATCTCGTTGATGATGTCCGCGCCGCGATCCGAAAGTTCCTGGAGCAGGATGCTTCCCCCTGCACGCGCCCGCCGCCCGGGAATCAGCTTGCGGCAACCCCGGCGTTGCCTGGCAACAACATCCTGCCAGCCAGCGGGGACCGGCCTTTCTCCCGTGCATTTTCCATCGTTCAGCGCGCGTTTCAAACCTGCCGGTGCATTGACCGAGTGCCATTCCATCCAAAGATGGATTGCCAGTGCTCGTGCATCGATGCCAAAAGGGAGGCCGGGTTCTGCCTGAAGGCAGATGGCGATGCTGTTGTCACTGGCTTGTGAAACAGCGTCCGGACACGACAACGACGGAGTGAACACATGCAAGTGCGATCCATGGTGATTGTGGGGCTCGCGGGGGCGACGGCAGCTTTCGCACCGAGTGCTCATTCGCAGCAAGACACCACGCCAGCATCGGCCGCCGGATTCCTTCTGGAGGAAATCGTCGTCACTGCGCAGAAGCGCGCGGAGAGCCTGCAGAAGGTGCCCGTAACGATCACCGCACTGACGGGTGACCAGCTGGCCGCGCAGCAGATTCAAGCCCCCGGCGATCTGGTGCGTGCGGTGACGAATCTCCAGATCAATACGGCGGTGGGGCCGAG
>CAYWMY010000175.1:0-6540 GCA_964459405.1 uncultured Steroidobacteraceae bacterium
TTAAAGTTCGGACCTCGGTGCGTTACCGCCGGGTCGGCCGGTGCAGCGGGCGGACATCGGGCCGGGTCCCATTCGTCGTAGTTCGCACACAACAGCATCTTCATCCCAACGGGGGAGCATCAATTCTATGGAATACCAAGGCCGCAGCCATCTGATTCGATCCGTCTCCGCGATCCTGGCCTTGGCCGTGGGCGCAACCAGTGCCCATGCCCAGGAGGCCGCTGAGCCTTCAGTCGGCGGTATCGAGGAGGTCATCGTCACGGCCCGTAAGCGTGCCGAGAGCGTGCAGGACGTGCCAGTGCTCGTGACCGCCGTGTCCGCCGAGCAGATCCGTGAGAAGGACCTGACCAGCCTCGAGAAGGTCGCAGCACAGACGCCGAACTTCAATGTCGGCCGCGCCTCGAACGGCTCGGGCGCCCAGCTCACGCTGCGCGGGATTGGCTCGTCGTCGACCTCGATCGGCATCGAGCAGTCGGTCGCCGTCATCGTCGACGGCGTGTACTACGGCCAGGGCCGCATCATCCAGGAAGGCTTCTTCGACCTCGAAGGCCTCGAAATCCTCAAAGGTCCGCAGGCGCTGTTCTTCGGCAAGAACGCGACCGCCGGCGTGATCAACATGAGGACGGCGGATCCGGGCACGGAGCCGGAGTTCATGGCGCGTGCCAGTTATGAGTTCGAGGCCGAGCAGCTGCAGGGCGAGATCATGGCGTCCACGCCGATCAACGACACGCTGGGCATCCGCGTCGCGCTGCGTGGCTCGAAGATGTACGGCGGCTATTTCAAGAACGTCGCGCCGCCCGTGCCCTACAGCACCTTCGACATCGCGACCGGCCAGCTCAACTCTCACGTCGGCCTGCCGACCGAGAGCGAACAGCCCGGCGAGAAGGAGATCCTGGGGCGCGTGACCCTGAAGTGGACGCCCAACGACCAGCTGACCGGCACGCTGAAGGCTGCGATGGACCACAACAACGTGAACAACGCGTCGTGGAACTTCGTCTGCTATCGGTCGCGGACCGGCCTCAGCACGCTGGCTCCGTTCGGGCCGCTGCCGGGCACTGTCGAGCCCAACCCGAACAACTACCCCTGTACGGACGATTTCGTCGTTCACCAGAACAACATGCCGGTGGACATTGCGCAGAATTTCCCGTACGCGAGGGAGGACGGGCAGCACTACAACCGCTACCGCTCGTATTCCATCACGGGCAACCTGGAGTACGACCTCGAGAACATCACCTTCACCTGGGTCAACAACTGGAACCGGAACAACAACCGCTGGTCCTGCAACTGCGACCACCAGGGCAGCCCGATCATGGTGTTCGCGACCGAGGACTCGAGCTTCCGGGCGTTCTCGTCCGAGCTGCGTGCCCTGACCAAGTACGACGGCCCTGTGAACGCGATGCTGGGCGTGTACTGGCAGGACACGAAGCGTGATTTCCACCAGCACATCGGCTTCGCCAATATCGAGGACTCCAGTCAGTCCGTCGTGAACCGCTATCAGGCAACCTCGAAGGAGGGCGGGACCCTCGGCGAGACGATCTCGGTGTTCGGTCAGGTGATCTGGACGATCACGCCCGTGCTGGAGGCGACGGCTGGCGTGCGTTATACGCACGAGACCAAGGACAGCGACTTCCAGCAGCCGTACAACAACGCCGGCGTGACGGCGATCTTCCGTCCGGCCAGTGATCCGCTCGGCATCGTGACCGCCGACCAGACCTTCACGAACTGGTCGCCGGAAGCCACGCTGACCTGGAAGCCGATGCAGGACGTCATGGTCTACGCGGCCTACAAGACCGCTTACAAGTCCGGCGGCTTCTCGATCAGCGGCATCAACAGCGGCTTCTCGCAGGACCCGCTCGGTGACCTGACCTTCGAGGAGGAGAAGGCGCGTGGCTTCGAGGTGGGCGTCAAGACCACGCTGGCGGATAACCAGCTGCGTCTGAACGCGACTCTGTACACCTACAAGTACAAGGACCTGCAGGTCGATTTCTTCCGCTCCGACATCTTCGCATTCAACACCATCACGGCCGATGCGAAGACCAAGGGTGCGGAACTCGAGCTCGAGTATGCGCCGCACGCGGCGCCGGGCCTGTCTCTGCGCGGCGCGGTGAACTACAACAAGGCCAATTACGTCGATTCGCTGATTCCGTGCTACTCGGGCCAGACGCCGGCCGCGGGCTGCTCGCTGGTGGTGGGCGACTATCCGTATCAGGATGGCTCGGGCGCACCAACCGCGGTGGCCCCGAAGTGGGCCGGCGTCGTGGGCGGTCGTTACGAGATGCCCTTCGGCAACAAGCTGCTGTTCGCGATCGCGGCCGATGCGCGTTACAGCGGCAAGTACCTGGCCTCGGGCTTCAACAACCCGCTGTCCCGGATCAGCAGCTACTGGAACATCGATGCGAGCCTGCGGGTGGGCACCGAGGATCAGCGCTGGGAAGTTGCCCTCATCGGCAAGAACCTGACCAACGAGCTCTACATCAACGGTGTCGTCGACGGTCCGTCAACGGGCACGCCGGGTGGCTTGCCGACCAGTCTGCTCGCTGACCAGACCGGGTACGCGGCCATGCCGCGCACGGTCGCGGTGCAGCTGACGACGCGCTTCTGATCCTGACGGCGGCGGCCGGGACCTCCCGGCCGCCAGCCCGGCGGATTCCGATGCAGGACTCGATGACGGCGCCTTCACGGCGCCGTTTTTTTCTGCGCTTCGTGTCCGCTACGATGCCGCGCCCAGATAGCCGAGCTGCGAAGCCTTGAACACGGCCTGGCTGCGATTGACCGCGTCGAGTTTCAGCGCGGCGTTGTGAATGTGGAAGCGGATGGTCGCCGAGCTGCGCGAGATGATCGCGGCGATCTCCTGATCCGTCTTGCCGAGCGCGGCCCAGCGCAGGCATTCGACCTCGCGCTTGGAGAGGCGCACATCGGGCTGGATGCAGCGCTGCCGGTTCATGACCTTGACGTAGCCGCAGATGAACTTGCGCGAGTACAGCTCGAGCACGTCCGCATGCGCCTCGAACTCGGCCGACAGATCCGTGCGTCCGGGCTCGTCGGGCGAGAAGCTCACGACGCCGATCTGGCCGAAGGGCAGGTGCACGGGTACCACGATCGCGGCCTCGGTCATCGCGCGGCGGAAGAAGTCGCGCAGATCGAGATCATCGAGCAGCGGGTTCGGCGGACGGACGTGGATGCCGTCCTTGTTGCACCAGAACGGCTCGCTCTCGTAGCGGCAGGCCGTGGTCAACGGCGATGTCAGCGCGAGGCGCGGATTCTCCCACCAGTGCAGGCGGGCGCCGGTCCAGCCGAAGACCTCGGTCGCCAGCAGGGCACCGCGTGCGTCGACCATCGGTTCCTTCGAGGCGATGTTCGCGCAGGCTGCCGTGCGCAGGCGCGCCAGCGACATGGCGGCGGCGTGCAGCGTTTCGGCCGCCCCGCGGATGTCCGCGGGGCTGCGCACGGCCACGCGATCGAGCAGCTCGTAAGGGGAACGGTTCGCCATGTCGGGCCGAGGCACCGGTGTACGCACTGCAAAAAGTCTAGCATTGGCCGGAAAAGGCGGTCCAGCAACCTCCGTCACCGTCGGCCCTGCAGCCTCGCGGGGCTTGCCGCGCGGCGGCTGGCCTTGGGAAGATGCCGTCCCCCTGGGAGGAGGCCGCTGATGACGACATCGCTGAATGGAAAAGTTGCGCTGATCACCGGGGGCACCGCCGGCATCGGCGAGTCCACGGTCCGCTACCTGGCCGCGCGCGGCGTGAAGGTCGTGTTCACGGGTTCGAATCAGGCGGCCGCCGAGGCGATCTGCGCCGAGACCGGCGGCATCTTCGTGCCGCACCGCGTCGATGACGCCGAGGGCTGGATGCTGCTCACGCGCACCATCCAGGACCGCTGTGGCCGGCTCGACATCGCCTTCGCCAACGCGGGCACTCACGCGGGCGACGGCACCATCGAGGAGATCAGACTCGCGGCCTGGAACGCGATCCTCAGCGTCAATCTGACGGGTGCGATGCTGACCTGCCAGCACGCCATCGCGCTCATGAAGAACAATCCGGGCGGTTCCTCGGGTTCGATCATCCTGAACTCGTCGATGAACGGCATCCTGGCGCTCAAGGACGACGTGGCCTACTCGACGACCAAGGGGGCGCTGCGGCTGCTCGCCAAGTCCGTCGCGTTGCACTGCGGCAAGTCGGGCTACCGGATCCGCTGCAACACCATCCACCCGGGCATCGTGGATACGCCGCTGATCCGCGGGGTCGTGGCGGGTGCCTCCGATCCGGTCGCGGCGCAGAAGCTCTTCGACGGCATCGCTCCCCTCGGGCGTGTGGCGAAGGCCGAGGAGATTGCGGCGATGGTGGCCTATCTCGGTTCCGACGAGGCGGCCTTCGTGACGGGCGCGGAGTTCCTCATCGACGGCGGCGCCACGGCGGGTCTGCCCGGCGTGGCCTGAGGAAGCGGGGACCCGTTCACGATTTCCAGCAACACTCTCTCGGGGCGCGGGCTGCAACGGAGAGTTCGGCTCGGCTCGCGGGAAGATTGACGCTCGCCTCGCCGACTCTCCTGCGCGCCCGCGCCCGCGCCACGCGCCGTTTGCGGTGGAAATCGTGAATGCGTCGGTTGGCGCGCGCCTGGGCCTGGCGCGGCCTCAGCGCAGCTGCCGGTGGATGTTCTTGAAACGCCGTGACTTGAACAGCCAGCGGCCACCGCGTTTCACGACGACATCCTCGTAGCGCCCGAGATCCCGCTGCGTGACGCCGTTCTGGTCATAGACTTCGGACGTGTAGCTCGTGACGCGCGCCTCGTTGCCATCGACGACGATGGACCCCGGTGTGGCGATGAACACCACGCCGGGGAACAGCTTCATCGCCTCCTTCCAGAACGCGACGATGGTCGCCCGGCCCGTGATCGTGCCCATGTCGGGCAGGTCCGGCATCTCCCAGACGCCGTCCTCGGCCCAGGTTGCGCCCCAGGCCTCGGCGTCGACGCGGCAGACGGCGTCGGCATAGGTCTCGAGCAGTTCGCGGATGGCGAGCCGGTCTTCGAGCGTTCCCGTGAATGGCATGAGCGGTCCTCCTGCGGTGCTCAGGACTGACGGACGAAGCGCTCGCGCAGCTCGCGCCTCAGGATCTTGCCCGAGGCATTGCGCGGCAGCGCGGCGATGAACTCGACGCTCTTCGGTGCCTTGTAGGCGGCGATGCGTTCGCGCGCCCAGGTGATGATGCCGGCTGCGTCCGGCGTCGAGCCTGGCTTCAGCACCACGACGGCCTTGACGGTCTCGCCCCATTTCTCATCGGGCACGCCGATCACGGCGACCTCGGCGACGCCCGGGTGGCCGAAGATCGCGTTCTCGACCTCGGCGGGGTACACGTTCTCGCCGCCCGAGATGATCATGTCCTTGATACGGTCCTTGAGGAACAGATATCCGTCCGCGTCGAGGTAACCCGCATCGCCCGTGTGCAGCCATCCCTCGGCGTCGATGGTCTCGGCCGTGGCTCCGGGCAGGTTGTAGTAACCCGTCATGTTGGCGGCTGAGCGCGTCGCGATCTCGCCCACCTCACCGGGCGGCAGCGCGCGGCCCTCGGAGTCGACGATCTTCATCTCGACGCCGGGCAGGGGCTTGCCCACGGAGGTGAGCCGGGCGCCCCGCTCGGTGTCGTGGTCCTCGGGCGGCAGCGCCGTGATCGCGCCCGCGGTCTCGGTCATGCCGTACATCTGCACGAAGCCGCAGCCGAAGACCTCGATGCACTCGCGCAGCAGCGCGAGCGGCATGGGTGCGGCGCCGTAGGCGATGTACTGAATGAACGAGAAGTCGGTCTCGCGCGCACGCGGGTGGCGCACGGCGATCTGCAGGGCCGTGGGCACCATGATGATCTTGTTGATACGGTGCTGGACCAGCAGCTCGAACACGGCGTGCGGGTCGAACTCGCGCGTGATGATGCCGGTTGCGCCGTGCTGCAGCGACCAGATCGCCCAGCCCGTGCCGCTCACATGCGCGACCGGCATCGCGATCAGGCTCACGTCCTCGGCACTCCAGCGGTACCAGGGTGGCATGACAGCCGGCGTCATCGCCGCGCGCAGGCCGAGGATGCTGCGGTGGGACAGCACGGCGCCCTTGGGCCTGCCCGTGGTGCCGGAGGTGTACATCTGCAGCAGGCCGTCGCCCCAGGCCGCCGCGCGGCCGCTGTCGTGTGCGGGCTGTGCGTCGCGCCAGGCGGCGTAGCGGTCGTCCGTGCCACTGCACATGAGCGGTGTGACGCCGCCCGCGGGCGAGGCTGCCGCCGCGAACTCGGGCTCCGCGAGCACGAACTTCGCCTGGCTGTCGCCGAGCACGTAGGCCATCTCCGGCGCAGCCAGACGCCAGTTCACGGGCACCATCACGGCCCCCGCCTTGATCGCGCCGGCCAGATATTCGAAGTAGCACAGCGAGTTCCTGCCGACCCAGGCTACGCGGTCCCCGGGCCGCACGCCCGCGCCCGCGAGCCCGTTCGCGACCCTGCAGGCGCGGGCGTCGAGCTCCGCATAGCTCAGCGCCTCGTCGTTGAAACGCAGCGCGAT
>CAYWMY010000176.1:0-1640 GCA_964459405.1 uncultured Steroidobacteraceae bacterium
CAGCGCGAAGAAATCCTGCACCGCGTCCTGTGGCCCCGCCACCGTGCTGCAGAGCGACGACAACCACAGCAGCGTGTTGCGACCACGTGACGCGGCGAGCAGCCAGTCGGCGCGCAGGATGTCGCCGTCGTCGCCGGCACCGAAGCCGCGCCTGGCCCCCGACCATTCGACCCGCACCGCTGCGCCGCGCCGCGGGAAATAGACGCTGTCGAGTTCATCGATGCTGAAGCGCAGGAACAGCTCATTGCGCGTGAACGTGCTCCGCAGCGGAATGGCCGGATCGTCGCGGCTGCCGACGTTGAGCCTGAGGCTGCCGTCGCTGCGCCGCCAGCCCGCGCGCAGCTCACCCCAGCTTCCGAGCTCGCGGCCGAGATCGAAGCCCAACTGGTTGCGATGCAGGCGATACTCGGCGATGCGGCGGTCGTCCTCGATGACCGGCACGTTGTTGCTCTCGAAGAGCACCGCCGGCGCCACGAACCACGGCGATGCAGCCTCGAGCGGCTGGTGCAGTTCCGTG
This sequence comes from uncultured Steroidobacteraceae bacterium, assembly GCA_964459405.1. GTDB lineage: Bacteria > Pseudomonadota > Gammaproteobacteria > Steroidobacterales > Steroidobacteraceae > CAYWMY01. Next base: position 518 of record CAYWMY010000176.1, read on the forward strand.
AACAGCCTCGGGTTCTCCCCGATCTGCAGGTCGGTCAGCCACTCGCCGCCGCGCGAATTGACTTCGGTCACCAGCACGCGCGCGCGCGCATCGAAGCTGGTCGCCCCGGCGAAGTTGTCCTGCAGCTCCAGACCGAAGCGCACGTAGTTCGGTCCCCAGCTCTTGCGCCGCAGGCTGAACTCCAGCCCCTGACGCCCGTCGTCCCGCACCAGCCGGTAGTCGATCGACTCGTACAGGTCGTCGCTGTAGAGGTGCGACACGCCCGCATCCAGACGCGCCGCATCGAGCTCCGGCCCGACGATCGTCCCCAGCGATGCCTGGACCAGCCTGGCATAGCGACGCGACGCGACATCCGTGCGCACGAAATCGATCCGTGGTGTGGCGACCTCCCGCTGCCGGCGCCGGGCCTGCAGGTGCAGGTAACGGTCGGCGGGCATCGCCAGCGACGCGAGCCGTGCGCCATGCAGCAGTGTCGCCTCGGTGCCGATCGCGCGCGCCGCGGGTGCAGCCGTGAAGTCCGTCTGCGACAGGTCCTGCACCGGTGGTTCGATCACGATGTCCCGCGGCGAGAGGGTCGCGCGCTGTGCCGCCGTCTGCCGGCGGATCATGACGGTGATCATCTGGTCCGACATCGCGAACGCCGAGTCCAGCTGCTGGCGCGTCCTGAGCGGTGCCGAAACATCAACCACGATCAGCACGTCCACGTTCATGCCGCGCGCGACATCGACAGGCAGGTTGTCGACGATGCCGCCATCCGCGAACAGGCGGCCGCCGATCTCGACCGGTGCGAATACGCCGGGCACCGACATGCTGGCGCGCATCGCCGCGACCAGATCGCCCGAGCCGAATATGTGCCGGCTTCCAGTCTCGATATCCGTGGCCACGGCGCGGAATGGAATCGGCAGTTCATCGAAGGACTCGATGCCGGCCACCCCGATGAGCTGGTGCCGCAGGATCTGGTTGAGCTTCTGCCCGTGGATCAGTCCGCGCGGAATCCGGAAACGCCGCCCCTTGAAGCCGAGCGGCAGCTGCACCAGGTATCCGCGGTCGTCCTGCTTGCGCCGGAAATCGAGCTGGCGGCGGGCGGGCCGATCGCGGAACGCGTCCGCCCAGTCCACGGAGG
>CAYWMY010000176.1:1650-6483 GCA_964459405.1 uncultured Steroidobacteraceae bacterium
AACGCCTCGATCTGGGCCACCGTCATGCCAGAGGCGTAGAGACCACCGATGATGGCGCCCATGCTGGTACCCGCGATGGCGTCGATCGGCACGTGCAGGTCCTCGAGCGTGCGCAGCACGCCCAGATGCACCAGGCCGCGCGCACCACCGCCGGACAGCACGAGGCCGACGCGCGGGCGATCGTCGCGGGCGGTCAGCTGCTGCGCCGGCGCGGCACCCACCCCTTCGGCGCCCGCCGGCAGAGACCCGATCATCGCGCCCAGGCACAGGATTGCCAGCAGCTTCGCCAACACGGAACATCCATTCGCAGCTGCGACGATGGTAACACGCAGTGTCCGCGGCCCCGGACGCTCCCGCCCGGCTGGCTTACACTGTCGCGCCGCGCACCAGGCCCGGGGGCGCCCGCAGGAGATCCCATGCATTCCACGGCCATGCTGATCGCCATGCTCACGGGCGCTCTGCTTACCGTTCAGATCGGCTGCAATGCCTTCGTGGGTTCGCGCCTCGGCCATCCGCTGTGGGGCTCACTCGCGAATTTCGCGGTGGGCAGCGTGGCGCTGGTGGCCGTGACACTGGCGCTCGGATTGCGCTGGCCGGCCGCCGGCGCATTCGCGGGAGTGCCCGCATGGGCGTGGATCGGCGGACTGTTCGGAGCCACCTACATCGTGAGTTCGACGGCCGTCGGTCCGCTCATCGGTGGCGCGACCTTCGTGGCGCTGACCGTCGCGGGCCAGATGATCTCCGCGCTGCTTATCGATCACTACGGCTGGATCGGCTTCCCGGTGCGCGAGATCAGCCTGCTGCGACTGACCGGCGCGCTGCTCGTGATCGCGGGGGTGGCGCTACTGGCGCGCGGCTGAAGCGGGCCCCGGCGCATGCGGCGCCGGCGTCAATGGCAGGCCGCCGAACCAGTGCAGCCTCGCGGCGCAGGCCGCCACCGCACCTACGATCAAGAGTGCCGGCGGCCCGATGCCGACCGACCGCGCGTGCGCGGCGATGCCGCCCACCGTGGCGCTGACGACCCTCTGCGTCGTGCGCGTGCCGTTCTCGACGATCGCGGCGGGTGTTGAGGCAGCGACTCCCGCGGTGATGAGCCGCTCGACCGTGGCCTCGAGCATGCCGACACCCATGTAGACCGCCAGCGTGCGGCCCGTACCGACGAGCCCGGCCCAGGCTGCACCCTGCACGGCGTCGCGGCCGTGCGCCGTCACCAGCGTCAGCGCCTGAGCGTGCTCACGGTGCGTCAGCGGAATTCCGGCGTAAGCGGCGCAGCCGAGCGCCGCGGTGACCGCGGGCACGACTTCGTAGGCGATACCGCGTGCGCGCAGCGCCTCGAGTTCCTCGCCGCCGCGGCCGAAGACGAAGGGATCACCACCCTTGAGCCTCACGACGTGCAGACCACGACAGGCATGCTCGACCATGAGCTCATGGATGCGGGTCTGGCTGGTGCCACCGCCCCGCGTGCGCTTGCCGACGTCGATGAGCTGCGCCTCGCGACGCGCCAGCGACAGGATCTCGGGCGTCACGAGCCGGTCGTAGAGCACGACATCGGCCTCCTGCAGCGCACGCAGGCCGTTCAGCGTCAGCAGCCCCGGATCGCCGGGGCCCGCACCGACCAGCGTCACGCGACCGCTGTCGGGTTCGCGCTGCGCCTGGCGGGCGGCCTCGCGCGCCATGGTATCCGCATCCGCGATGCGCCCGGCCCGCACCAGCGCCGCCACGGGGCCGTTCAGGATCCAGGACTGCAGCCGGCGCCGCTCGCGCACCGCCACGCCGTACCCGCGCAGCTGCTCACGCCACCGTTCGACGAACGCCGCCAGCGCGCCCGTCGACTCGTCGAGCATCGCCTCCAGCCGCTCGCGCAGATGGCGCGCGAAAACGGGCGAGGCACCACCCGTGGACACCGCTACCTGCACCGGCGAGCGGTCGATCATCGAGGGCAGGATCGCCGTCGACAGTGCACGATCGTCGACGACGTTGACGGGGATGCGCCGCGCGTTCGCAGCCGCCGCAACCGCGGCGTTCAGTGCCGGGTCATCGGTGGCGGCGATCACGAACCAGGCGTCCTCGAGCTGGCCGGCATCGAAGGTGCTGCCCGCATGCACGAGCGCACCGGAACGCACGCGGGCCGCGACACCCTCGCCGAGCGCGGCGGCGACGACCTGGACGTGCGCGCCCGCCGCCAGCAGCAGCCCGGCCTTGCGGTCGGCCACGCTGCCGCCACCCACGACCAGGACCTTGCGATCCCGCAGGTCGATGAACAGCGGGAAATACTTCACACCGCCCGCGCTCAGCCGTCGAGACCGTGCAGGCCGCACTCGCGCTTCAGGCCGAAGAAGCGCGTTTCCTCCTCGCTGCCGACCTCATGCAGCGGACGCGTGGTGTGCCAGTCTCCGATCGACACGTAGCCCTGGTCCCAGAGCGGGTGATACGGCAGATCGTGCTGCTTCATGTAGTCGAACACCTGCCGGTCGTTCCAGTCGAAGATCGGGTGGACTTTGAAGCGTTCGTCGCGGCGCTCGATGGCGCGGATGCGGGCCCGGCTGCGCGACTGACCCCGGCGCAGGCCGGCATACCAGGTCGCCGCGCCCAGCTCCCTGAGCGCGCGCTGCATGGGCTCCACCTTGTTCAGGCGGTTGTAGCGGTCGATGCCGTCGAGACCCTGCTCCCAGAGCTTGCCGAAGCGCGCCTCCTGCCAGGCCGGCGATATCTCGCTCGCGAACACGCGCAGGTTCAGCGACAGCCGCTGCGCCAGCTCATCGATGAATCGATAGGTCTCCGGGAACAGGTAGCCCGTGTCGATCAGGATCACGGGAATGTCCGGCAGCACGCGCGTGACCATGTGCAGCGACACCGCCGCCTGGGCGCCAAAGCTCGAGGACAGGATCTGCGGGCCCGCGAGGTGTGCGGCGGTCCACTCGACGCGCCGCATCGCGGGCAGCGCCTCGACGATGGCGTTCATCTCCTCGAGGACATCCGTGTCCGCCGTGCGATACACCAAATCGGTCGTGCTCTGCATGTCTCTAAGGTCCTCGCCGGACGCTACCCCCTCAGGTGGCCGCCCCGACATACCCCTTGCGCAGCGCGAATGCGCCGAGCCGCTCACCCGCCAGCCGCTCGCGGCTGAAATGCGCGAACAGCTCATCGAGCGCGGCGAGAATGGCGGGTTCGTCGATGTTCTCGCGGTACAGCTTGTTGAGGCGCTGGCCGCGCTCGTCACCGCCGAGATACAGGTTGTAGCGGCCAGGCGCCTTGCCGATCAGAGCGATCTCGGCGAGGAATGGTCGCGCGCAGCCATTCGGGCAGCCGGTAATGCGCAGCAGTAGCTCCTGGCCCGCGAGACCGTGCGCCGCCAGCAGCTGTTCCACGCGCGTGAGGAAATCCGGCAGGTAGCGCTCCGCCTCGGCCATCGCGAGGCCGCAGGTCGGAAGGGCCACGCAGGCCAGCGCATCGCGCCGCACGGGGCTCGCGACCCTGTAACCATCCAGTGCATACTGCGCCGCCAGCGCATCGATCTGCGCGCGCGCCGACTCGGGCACGTCCGCGATGACCAGGTTCTGGTTGGGTGTGAGGCGGAAATCGCCCTGATGGAGCTTCGCGATCTCACGCAGGCCCGTGAGGTGCGGCGCGCCATCACGGTCCGCGACGCGACCCGCCTCGATACGCAGCGTCAGATGCCAGCGTCCTTCCTGGCCCTCGATCCAGCCGAAGCGATCCCCCACGGACGTGAACTCGAATGGACGCGGCGCCGGCAGTTCGCGCTTCAGGCGCGTGAACAGCTCGCTCCTGAACCAGTCGACACCGCGGTCGGCGATCGTGTACTTGAGCCGCGCATGCTTGCGGTCGGAACGGTCGCCGAAGTCGCGCTGGATCTTCACGACCGTCTCGGTGACCTCGAGCAGCTCCGCGGGTTTCAGGAACCCGATCACGTCGGCCACCCGCGGCCAGGTCGCGGCATCGCCATGCGTCATGCCCATGCCGCCGCCGACCGTGAGATTGAAGCCCTCGAGGCGCCCCTTCGTCAGGATGGCGATGAAGCCCAGATCATTCGCGAAGATGTCGACGTCGTTGACGGGCGGCACCGCGATCCCGATCTTGAACTTGCGCGGCAGGTAGGTGCGCCCGAGGATCGGCTCCTCCTCGAGCCCCGCGACCTTCTCTGCGTCGAGCCAGATCTCCTGATAGGCGTGCGTGTGCGGCAGCAGGTGCTCCGAGAGCTTGACGCCCCAGCCGAACACCTCGCCATGCGCCGCGACCGGTACGGGGTTGGTCGCGACCTGTACGTTGCGGTTCACGTCGCCGCAGGCCGAGCGGCTGTCGACCAGCACCGCGTTCATGCCCTGCATCACGGCCTTGAGATCGCGCTTGATCACGCCGTGCAGCTGGAAGGCCTGGCGCGTCGTGAGCCGCAGCGTGCCGTTCCCGTAGCGCCTCGCGATCTCGTCCAGCGCGAGCCACTGCCGCGGCGAGCACACGCCGCCCGGCAGACGCGTGCGGATCATGAACATGTAGGCCGGCTCGAGCTTCTGCAGGCGCCGCTCCTCGCGCACGTCGCGGTCGTCCTGCTGGTAGCTGCCGTGGAACTTGATGAGCTGCGTGTCGTCCTCGGCGATCGCGCCGGTGACGGAGTCCGCCAGGCCCTCGACGATAGTCCCGCGCAGCAGCCGGCTGCGCGCCTTGATGCCTTCGACCGCGGAGAGAGGCTTGTCGCTCATCAGTACACGTCCCGCAGGTAACGGCCGCCGGCCGCCAGCTCGTTGAGCCACTCGAGTGCGCCCTCCTTCGACCGTCCGCCGTGCCGGACGATCACCTCGGCCAGCGCCGCGTGCACGT
>CAYWMY010000177.1:0-6478 GCA_964459405.1 uncultured Steroidobacteraceae bacterium
CGGCCGGCGCGTGCATCGCGGCAACAGCGCCCCCCGGATCGCGGGTAGCATGTGACACTCACATGGTCATCGCGCAGGGGAGCAGTCATGGCGCGTCCGATCGGCGTCGGCATCATCGGCGTCACAATGGCGGAGAATCCGGCCAATGCGGCCTGGGCCAACGCGGCCCACAGCCCGGCCCTGCGGGCGTTGCCCGACTACGAAATCCGCGCGGTGTGCTCGCGCTCGCGAGCCAGTGCCGAGGCGACGGCACGCGCCTTCGGCATCCCCCGCGTCTTCGATGATCCGCACGAGCTGGCGGCCTGTCCGGAAGTCGACGTCGTCGCGGTTACAGTGCGCGTGCCGGGCCACCTGGCGCTGGTCGAAGCGGCGCTCACCGCCGGCAAGCGCGTCTACTGCGAATGGCCGCTCGGTAACGGCCTGGCCGAGGCGGAGCGCATGGCGGCGATGGCACGCGAGCGCGCTCTGCAGTGTGCCGTGGGCGTGCAGGCGCGTGCGGCACCGGCGGTTCGCTACGTGCGGCAGCTGATCCAGCAGGGCTATGTGGGCGAGGTGCTTTCGACGAGCCTGATCGGTTCGGGCATGAACTGGGGCCCCGGCATGGTGGCCCGCAACCTGTATACGCTGGACAAGGCGAACGGCGCGACGCTGCTCAGCATCCCGGCCGGGCACGCGCTCGATGCGCTGTGCCACTGCTTGGGACCGTTCGCGGAGGTCAGCGCCACGAGCGCGATACGGCGGCCGGTGATCCGCCTGCCGGGCGTGGCCGGGGAGCACGCGGCCACGGCCGAGGATCAATGGGCCGTTTCCGGGGTGCTGGCCACGGGTGCCGTGGTCTCGGTGCACTACCGCGGTGGCTTCGTGCGCGGCTCCAACCTGCTCTGGGAAATCAACGGCACCGAGGGCGACCTGCGTCTGACCTCGGACTCGGGCCATCTGCAGATCCTGCAGCCACGGCTGCAGGGAGCGCGCGGCAGCGCCATGCTCGCGGACCTGCCGGTGCCGGCGTCGTGCCGCCTGGTCGAAGGGCTCGGTGATCCGGCGCTGAATGTCGCGCAGATGTATGCGCTCTACGCCGGCGACATCCGCAACGGCACGCACGAGTGTCCGGGCTTCGACGAGGCCGTCGCGACCCATCGCCTGCTCGCGGCCATCGAGGAAGCCGCGAGAACCGGTCGCCGGCAGGCCCTGGCCTGAGGGGAACGGCGGCATCTGAAACCTCGCCGGGGCCTGGCAAGGCGGTGGGGTGACTCCTGCGCGGCCGTGAGCGACCGACCCCGGGTCCCGCCCGCGCCGTCAGCCGGCGGGGTTCCTGCGCTATGCTTCGGCACGGCGCAGGCCCGCGCCGACCGTGTCCGGGAGTACGCTGACATGGAGCCCATGAAGAGCCTGGTCGGTGCCGAATTCCCGCTGTTTGCGTTCAGCCATTGCCGCGACGTCGTTGCGGCTGTCAGCCGGGCGGGCGGTTTTGGCGTCCTGGGTGGCAGCAGCTTCACGCCGGAATCCCTCGAGGAGGAGCTGCGCTGGATCGATGCGCACGTCGACGGCCGGCCGTATGGCGTGGATATCCTGATTCCGGAGCACCAGCCGCTCGGCACCGAGACGCGCGTCGAGGCGCTGATCGAGAAGATTCCTGCGCGTCACATCGAGTTCACCGTCAAGGTGCTGCACGACCACGGCATCCGCGCAACGCCCGACGAAGTCGTGATGCGCCAGATGCCCACGACCATGGTGGAGGTCGGCGAGGCGCTGATGGACGTCGCGTTCCGCCATCCCATCCGTCTGATGGTCAACGCGCTCGGCATCGCGCCGCTGTCGATGATCGAGCGCGCGCGCCGGCACGGCGTGCCGGTCGGTGCGCTGGTGGGCGCCAAGGAACATGCCGTGCGCCAGGTGAAGGCTGGCGTGGACGTGATCATCGCGCAGGGTGGGGAGGCGGGCGGTCATTGCGGCGAGGTCTCGACCCTGGTGCTGATTCCGGAGGTCATCCGGGCGATCAAGCCGGTCCGTGACGTGCCCGTGCTCGCGGCCGGCGGCATCATGACGGGCGCGCAGATGGCGGGCTGCATGGCCATGGGCGCGGCGGGCGTCTGGACCGGATCCGTGTGGCTCGCCACGACCGAGTCGGAAACGAGCCCGGTGTTCCGCGAGAAGATGGTGGCTGCCTCGTCGCGCGACACCGTGCGTTCCGCCACGCGCACCGGAAAGCCGAGCCGGCAGCTGCGTTCCGCCTGGCACGCGGCCTGGGACGGCCCCGGCAGCCCGGGGCCGCTGCCGATGCCGCTGATGCCGATGATCAGCATTCCCGCGTTCCAGAAGATCGAGAAATCGGCGGCGGCCGGCAATCCGGCGGCGCGCGAACTCGTGAGCTATTTCGTGGGCCAGGGCGTCGGCCTCGTCGACAGCGTGCGTTCCGCGAAGGTTGTCGTGCAGGAGTTCAAGGAGGGCTTCGCCGAAGCCATGACGCGCATGGTGACCATGGTCGGGGAGTGAAGCGCGCGATCGCGATCGCGCGCACAATACCGTCGCCCGGCGCGAAACCGGTCGAGGTCCATGCGTCAGGGAATACGCGGACAGTCTCTCAGCGCCGGTCGCTTCCCACGCTGTGCCACAGCCGGTCGATGACGGCGGCGATCTGGGGCCGGTCGCTGTCGTGCAGGTTGCCCGCGATCAGGCAGAAGGCGGCGAGCTTGAGACAGGGCGCGAGCTGCGCGTCTGTCAGGCGGCCGCTGCTCCAGTCGTTGATGACCGTGTATTCGACGTTCGCGAGCTGCGACAGCAGCAACTCGACCTGGACGGGCGAAACGAGACTGAGCCGCTTCTCGGCGACCAGGATCGTGACCCAGGGCCGGATGTGCGACAGCGCGATCTCCTTCAGGACCTCGTAGATGCGGTGATCGATGGTGGGTGAGAAGTAGATCCGCGCCATCGCCGCCGAGTACTTGCGTTCGCGTATGACGACGTGTGCGAGCAGGTCCAGTCGTGCGGCCACGGCGGACAGGGAATCGGGGATGGTCCTCGAGCCATTCTCGCCCATGGCTTCCGGGAAATGCTGCTTGACCGCCTGCGCAATGAGTTCTTCCTTCCCGCCGAATGCTGCATAGAGCGTGCGCGGAGACACCTCCGAACGCGCGGCGAGTTCGCGCACCGTGATGTTCTCGACGCCACCTTCCTCGATGAGCCTCAGGACCTCCCGCAGGATCCTCTGGCGCCGTGCCAGCATGGAGGGGCTGTTGTAGGTGCGGAGGCCCGGGGTGGCCTTTCGCGGGGAGGTCGTCCGGCGTCTGGGGCGGGCCGCAGTCATCGGTGATCTCCGAGCGGTCGGTGCACAGGCATGTCGTGATTCGTGGCAGCCGTTGTCATGGGATTGTCATGGAGTTGCAGCGGCATTTCCAATGCCCTGCGGGGTGCGCTCGGGATTGCCGGCGCATCGCAGTGACGCGTCCGGGGTGTCATCCGTGCCTGCAGCACGCGTGATTCCGGGAACGGAGTGCCTCGCGCACGTCGCGGACGCCGCGCGGATGCTGAACGGGTTCCCTGGATGCCCTGCCGGCGGTACATCGGCTGATCCTCGTGCCGCCAGCGCGTGGCGGCTCCTCATGTCGTGTGGTGATGGCTTGGGGCGCAAACTGTGGTGTAAAAATAACACATGATATGTTTTTGTTGACGAGAATTGGCGAGCGGGTAAAGATAATCGCGAGTCCGGGGATGATCGCGTGACCGAGTTACTGCAACGCGATACCGCCCGCGACCATTCACCAGGATCCTCGGGATCCATCGCTGCACCAGGGGGAGCCATGCAAGCGCACCAGATCGAGAATTGCCTGAGTCACGCCGTCAAGGCCGTGCTGCTGGGAGCAGGCCTTGCCTGCGCCTCCAGCGCCGCATGGGCGCAGGGCGCAGCGACCGGGCAGGAGAACCTGCTTGAAGAAATCGTCGTCACGGCGCGCCAGCGCAGCGAATCCCTGATCGAGGTCCCCGTGGCGGTATCCTCGATCAGCGCCGAGTCGCTGGAGAATTTCGGCACGTCCGACATCCGCGACCTCTCGCGCATGGCGCCGTCGCTGAACATCGACCGTGCTTCGAGCGGCGCCGGCGGCGTGCTCGCCCTGCGTGGCATCGGCACTTCTCCCGGGCAGGCGGGCTTCGATCAGGCGGTGTCGATCAACATCGATGGCGTGCAGACGGGTCGGGCGCGTGTGCTGACGCAGGGTCTGTTCGACGTCGCGCAGGTGGACGTGCTGAAAGGCCCGCAGGCGCTGTTCTTCGGCAAGAACAGCCCGGCTGGTGTGATCTCGATCCGCTCCGCGGGCCCGACCCGCGAGTTCGAGGGCTACGCGCGCGCCGGCTATGAATTCGGCGGCGACGAGGCTCTGATCGAGGCCGCGGTGTCCGGACCGCTCTCGGATGCCTGGGCAGCGCGACTCGCCGTGCGCTATCGCAACATGGATGGCTGGCTGCGCAACGATGCAGCGCTCACGAGCAGTCCGTTCTCGCCCCCCGATCCGGGTGCGCCGGTCCCCGGCGTCCGCAAGCCCGGTGAGAAGGAACTGATGGGGCGCCTGACGCTCGCGTACGCACCGGCGGACAGCAATTTCGACGCGACCCTGAAGTTCTCCGCAATGGACTACGAGGATGACGGTCCGTCCGCCGGCCAGCAGCTGTTCAGCTGCGGGGCGTTCACGGCGGGTGTCACCTATGGCGTCGCGGATCCCACCGGCGGCTGCCGCTTCGACGATCACTACTCCGCGAGCGGCCTGCCGGACGGAGTGGCGGACAACTGGCCCTATGCGCGCCAGCAGCCCTACACCGACAGCAAGATCTACCTCGGCAGCCTGACCGCGAACTACCGGATGGGCGACCTGACGCTGACCTCGGTGACCGGCTACTTCAAGACTGATACGAGCTACGTCGACAACTATGATGCGACCTCGTTCTATCAGCTCGGTGCGGCCGAGCACGAGGAATACGATGCCTTCAGCCAGGAGTTCCGGCTGCTGACGAACTACGATTCGCCGGTCAATTTCATGTTCGGTGCCTACTACCAGCACACCAAGCTGGATTTCATCAACAGCTCGAAGATCCTGGCACTCGGCGTTGATCCGGCCACGGGCAAGTACCAGACCTGGGACAAGCCGGGCTCCTCGAAGGGTGACACCTACTCGCTGTTCGGCCAGGCGATCTGGGACATCACGCAACAGGTGGAACTCGCCGCGGGCGTGCGTTACACGCGCGAGGAGAAAGACTCCACGCTCGTGAACAGCTATGTCCATCCGCCATTGTCGGGGGTGGTGTTCACGCCGCCGTCACAGGTCTTCACGGACCGCTTCCGCGACAGCAACTATTCGCCCGAAGCGACCCTGACCTGGCGCCCGACTGAAACCGTGACGACGTATGTCGCCTACAAGACGGGCTACAAGTCCGGCGGCTTCGGGCTGGGTTTCACGCTGACGCCCGTCACGGTCACCGAAGACTCGATCCGTTATGAGGCCGAGCATGTCAAGGGCTTCGAGGCGGGGCTCAAGACCCAGCTGCTCGATCGCCGGCTGCTCCTGACCGCGGCCGCCTACAGCTACAAGTACAAGAACCTGCAGGTGAACTCCTTCGACTCGGCCACGACCTCGTTCGTGATCTCCAACGCCGCGGCCGCGCGCGTGAAGGGGGTCGAGCTCGAGGCGCAGTGGAAGGCCACCGGGTGGCTCAACGTGTATGGTGCGCTGGCCTACAACCACGCGCGCTACCTCGACTACGTGACGGGCTGCTGGAATGGCCAGACGGCCGCACTCGGCTGCAACGTGGAACTGGCTCCGGGCCGCTTTGGTCAAGACCTGAGCGGTGAGTCGCTGTCGCGCGCCCCCGACTGGTCCTTGAGCAGCGGCTTCAGCGTCAACGTACCGCTCAACGACCGGTTCGTGTTCGGCTTCGCCGGCAACGCACGCTACAGCGACGAGTACTTCGGCGTCGAGAACGGCAACCCCGCCGGTCTTCAGGACTCCTTCTGGGTCTTCGACGCCTCGGCCCGCATCGCGACCGCCGACGAGAAGCTGGAACTGGCGCTGATCGGCCGCAACCTCGGCAACGAAAGGTACTCGGGCGGTTATCTCGCCGAGAAGCCGGGCGCGCCGTCGACGCCGGGAACGCCCGTGCAGATCATGGGCACCCCGGCGCGCGAGCGGCAGTTCATGCTGCAGGCGACGTTCCGCTACTGATCGCCGCGGCCGGGCCACCTGCGCGTGGCCCGGCCGCTGCCAGTTGCGCGCGTGGCGGTAACGGTGGACCACTGCGGGTCCGGCTGCACGCGGGGCAACGGGTCGGGGAACATGCAGGCGGGACCGGGTCGCGGCAGTGGCGACAACCCGTACGCACCGCACCAGAGAATTCAGCAGGGGGCGAGAGATGAATCGCGAAAACGAAGCCGTGGTCATGCAGTTCTACGACGCGCTGGCGACGATGGACGTGGAGAAGTTCTGGGCGTGCC
>CAYWMY010000178.1:0-6432 GCA_964459405.1 uncultured Steroidobacteraceae bacterium
GCCGCCAGTCGCCGGCGGTCACGCGGTCAGGCGGTCACGCGGTCAGGCGGTCACGCGGGCGGTCTCTCCAAGCGTGATCGCGTGCCGGGCCGCTCATGGGCGCCTCGACGATCTGAGCGGCGAGACAGACGTCTACGGTTCGAACATCACCGCGTACCGGGCTTCCCATGGGGGGCACCCGGGAGGTGCGACGCGTCAGCCCAGCGCGACCAGGAGCGCCAGGGCGCCGAAGACGATGGCTCCTCCGATCGTGAGCAGCGAGAGCGGATCTTTGGCGAAGTCGATGGCGGGCTTCGCCGCGGGCCTGGCGATTGCCTGTGCGTCCGTTCTTGCCGCGGTGCGATCCGCGGGGCGCGAGGCGGCATCAGTCCGGGGCGGTGCGGGATGCCGGGTTGCGGCGTGGGGTGAGCTCATGGTCTTTCTCCCCCCGGCCGCTGGTCTCGCACCTCGCGAGCCTGCGGCCGGTGCGTTTCAGATGGATCGACGGCCCTGGTGGCGTGTCAGCACGAGTCGCCAGAGCCTGCCTGGACAGTAGGCTGACCCCATGCATCAGACAAGCGACAAATAATCATGGATAAGATCGAGGATGCCGATACCTGGTGTCGGCACCTTGCACGCAGGCGGAGCTGCGGCTCGCGGTGCCCGGGATGCACGTGGTGATCGGTTCCTGCTCAGCGTCGCGGGGATCGCTGACGCCATGGACGCCTCGATGCTCGACGGCTTCTTCGCGGCGCTGGCCGCGGGGCCCGCGACCGGCGCCGTCAACGGAAGACCGGCCGCAACGAACCCTGCCCCTGCGGCTCAGGCAAGAAGCACGAACACGGCCATGACGGTGCGATCCTGCACTGAACGGCGGGTTCGGCCTCAGGCCCCCGGGGCCCGTGACGTCGTCCGCGCAGCCAGGGCCGCGGCCGTATCCGGCCGCAGCAGGTCGATCGGTGTCGGGAAGACGATGGTGTTCGATTTGTCGCTGGCGATCTGCGTGAGTGTCTGCAGATAGCGCAGCTGCATCGCTTCGGGCTGCTGCGCCAGCATCTGCGAAGCCTCGAGCAGGGCCTGCGCGGCCTGTTTCTCGCCCTCCGCGTGGATCACCTTGGCGCGTCGCTCGCGCTCGGCCTCGGCCTGGCGGGCGATCGCGCGCACCATCGATTCGTCGAGATCGATGTGCTTGATCTCGACCATGCCGACCTTGATGCCCCAGGCATCGGTCTGGCTGTCGAGGATTCTCTGCACGTCGGCATTGAGCCGTTCACGCTCGGCGAGCATCTCGTCCAGCTCGTGCTTGCCGAGCACGGCGCGCAGCGTCGTCTGCGCGAGCTCGCTGGTCGCGACCAGGAAATTCGCGACTTCGATCACGGCACGCTGCGGGTCCACGACCCGGAAGTACACGACCGCATTGACCTTGACCGAGACGTTGTCGCGCGAAATGACGTCCTGCGACGGGACGTCCATGGCCACCAGCCGCAGGTCGACGCGCACCATCTGCTGCAGGCCGGGGATGACGATCACGAGGCCGGGACCCTTCACTTTCTGGAAACGCCCCAGCAGGAACACCACGCCGCGCTCGTACTCACGCAGGATGCGCACGGCACCCGCCACGAACGCGATCAACACAGCGAGGGCCAGGAACATGCCCAGGTCAACTGCCAGCATGATGTTCGTCTCCTGTCGTTGGTGAATCCACCCCGGGATCGAGACGGACCGAGAGCGTGAGCCCGTCGATTCCCGTGACCGTGACCCGCGCACCGACCTGGAGCGGCCGGTCTGCGTGCACGCGCCACAGTTCGCCGCGCACGCGCGCCATGCCGGAGGTGCCGTCGGCCTCCACGACCTCGCCGCCCGAGCCGGGCAGGGCTTCGCGACCGGTGACGACGGGCCGCGCACGCGCGCGCAGCGCCATGCCGCCCACGAGCAGGACGAACGCCGCGGAGAACAGTGCCGCGACGACGATGAGCCACAGCGGCAGGCCGAAATCACCCGTCCCCGTGTCGAACAGCAGTACGCCTCCGGCGATGAAGGCGACGATCCCGCCGACGCCGAGCACGCCGAAACTCGGCATCAGCAGCTCGCCGATCATCAGCACGATGCCGAGGCCGAGCAGCGCCGCTCCAGCCCAGTTCACCGGCAGCAGATGCAGCGCATAGAGGCCGAGCAGCAGGCACAGGCCGCCCGCGACGCCCGGCACGCCGAAGCCCGGCGAGGTGAACTCGATGAACAGGCCGTAGACACCGATCATCATGAGCAGCAGCGCGACGGTGGGCTGCGAGACCAGGGCGAGGATCCGCGTGCGCCAGTCGGGGGCGAAGGTTTCGATCTGCGCGCCACGGGTGTGCAGCTGGCGGTTCTTCCCGTGCACGCCGACGGTCCGGCCATCGAGCTGGTCCAGCAGATCCGGAACGTCCGCGGCGATCAGGTCGATCACACCGGCGGCGAGCGCTTCGGTCGCAGACAGGCTCTTGCCTTCGCGTACGGCGCCCTCGGCGAATTCGACGTTGCGGCCGCGCAGCTGCGCGAGGCTGCGCAGATAGGCGGCTGCATCCTCGACCTGCTTGCGAGCCGCGGCGTCCGGGGTCGCGGAGCCCTGCGGCTGCCGCTGTTTCGTGCCGGCATCGGGGGCGGAAGCGGCGCCGCGCCCGGATTCGGGTTGGACCGCGACCCTGGCGCCACCGATCGCGATGGGCGTGGCCGCGCCCAGGTTGGTGGCGGGAGCCATCGCCGCGATGTGGCTCGCGTACAGAATGTACGTGCCGGCACTCGCCGCGCGAGCGCCCTCGGGCGCCACGAAGGTGACCACCGGGAACGGAGCATCCAGGATCTCGCGGACGATCTGGCGCATGGAGGTGTCCAGTCCGCCGGGAGTGTCCATGCGCAGCACGACCAGCTCGACCTTGCGATCGGCGGCGGCCGCGAGGCCCCGGTGTACGAGGTCGGCCGTGGCGGGCCCGATCATGTCCTGCAGCTCGATCAGCACCACCTGCCGCGCGTTCGAAGCTGACTGCGCCCACGACAGCGCACCTGCCGTCACGAGCAGCAGTGACGCGAGCAGGCACCCGGCCTTTCGGACTGGTGATGCTGGACCGGCGGGGTGCCGTGGCTCATGCATGAATGTTCCTGCCGCCTCCCCCGCAACCCCGCTCACCCCTGTTATGACCGCATGACGCGTCATTTGGTTGCCGGGTGTTGCGAATCCTCATCCCGATCCGGAGTCCGTGGCGGCACCGTCACCTTCGACCGCTGCTCGTCGGACGGGACGACGAGACGGCCGCCCCGCCCGTTGCGGCGTGCTCCACCCCCGGGCGCCGGTGGCACCGCTGGCCGGGCCTCACTGCGCTGCCGCGCTCTCCACTCGCCACTGCACGTTACGCAGCGCCTCCGGGCCCGGCAGCGGGCCGAGCTTCGTCTTCAGGTTCACGGCCTGCTGCGCCGGGATCGCGGCGTCCCCGGTGCCGACGCGCTCAGGTCCCTGCGCGACGCGGCCCATCGCGTCGACGACACCCACCAGGATCGTGATTTTCCGGATCGGCACGGGCGTGCGGTTCGCGACCGTGAGCCAGACACGGCCTTCATTGTCCAGCCGCGGCTGGATCGCGAGATAGGTCTCCGGGTTCTGCGGCAGGTCGAGCCGCATCAGGCGCGCCATCGCATCCTGGCCAAACTGCGACTGCGAGCCGGCGCCGAGCTTGTAGAGCCTGACGGCCTCGGCGGTGCTGCCGCGGTCCTCGTAGAGTCGGCCGAGATAGTAGGCCGCGGGCGCCGTGGGCAGCAGTTCCATGCTGCGCGCGAGCAGCGGCTCCGCCGCGGCCCTATCGCCGAGTTCGTAGTGCACCATGCCCGCGTGCAGGATGGGCTTGAAGTAGCCCGGATCGAGCTGCCGGGCCCTGTCCAGGTGGCCGAGGGCCGCGCGGGGATTCTTCGCGGCCATCTCGATCTCGCCCTGCAACTCATGGAATCGTGCCTCGCGCGGCTCCATGCGGATCGCTTCGTTGACGAGCGCGCGCGCGCTCGCGAGGTCGCCCTTCCGGGCCTTTTCGAGCCCCTGGTCCGCCTTCGCGTAGGCGGGTGCGGATTTCTTCAGTGTCGCGATCGCCTGCTGGTAAGAGTCCATGCCGAGTTCACCACCGGGCCCGCCCAGCTTCGCCATGGTCTGCCGGTTCTCGGCGACGCGTTCCGCCGACGGTGGGTGGCTCGCAAACAGCCCTGTGAGCCAGTCCTGTTCCTTGCCGGCCTGGAACTTGCTGAAGAACAGCTCCTGAAGAGACACGGCCGCCTGCAGGTCGTAGCCGGCGCGCTTCATGTACTCCATGCCGTAGCGGTCGGCTTCAAGCTCGTCGTTGCGGCCGTACTTCGCCTGCAGAAGCGCAGCGCCGACCGCGGCGCCCTGGCCCACGACCTCGCCGAGGTTGGCCCCGCCATAGGCCGTCGCGGCCACGGACGCGACCACGGCGCCGACCTGCAGCAGCGTGCCCTGCTCGATCTGCTGCGCGCCGTGTCGCGCTGCGGCGTGCACGATCTCGTGCGACAGCACGGCGGCGAGCTCGGCTTCGTTGTTGAGTTCCGTGAGCAGCCCGCGGTTGATGGCGATCTTGCCGCCCGGCAGTGCCCAGGCGTTCAGCTCACCGTTGTTGAGCACCACGAACTCGTAGGGCAGGGCGCGATCGGCGACTGCGGCGAGCCGCGTGCCGACCTGCTGCACGTACCCGGTCACCGCCGGATCGGTCACATAGTCCCCGCCCTGCGACTGGCGGCCCGGACCGTACTGCTGCTGCCCGATCGCGATCTCCTGGCTCTTCGAGACGAGGTGGAGTTCCTGCTTGCCCGTGACCGGGTTCGCCGCGCAGCCGGCGAGCGACAGGATGGCAACCGTCAGTATTCCAAGGCGACGCATGGCGGCACTCCTGCGGACGCTTCCCCCGGTTGCTGAATCTACCCGAAGGCGCAGTGGACTTGCTCGACGATGAACCCCCGGCGGGGTGGCGGGCTCCGCTCGCGGCGTGCCGGAATCCGGCGACGGCACCGCGCGATCGACCTGCGTGTCGCCCGGGCGTACGATGCAGCCATCGCGAGGTCTGGTGCCGCGGCAATGGCCTGGAGTGCGCCGCCTTGCGGGTCGAACAGGAATTGCGCGATGGGGCCCTGCGGTCACCCGGGCTGAAGATCCATCCGCATCAGATCGCGGCCGCGCGCTGCCGCCAAGTCAGCACGCGTCTAGGGCCCGGTGGACTGAACGATCGGCGTCGTCGATCGCCTGAGAGGGAGTGGGGACATGAGCTGGATCATCTCGTTGATCATTGGCGGCATCGTGGGCTGGGTGGCGAGCATGGTCATGAAGACCAATGCGCAGATGGGGCTGATCGCCAACGTGCTGGTTGGAGTGGTGGGCTCGATGCTGGGGTTCTGGATCGCCGGACTGGTGGGCATCGCGCCCACGGGCGGCATCCTGCGTTTTGTGGTCGCACTGGGCGGCGCCGTGCTGCTGATCTTCATCCTCGGCAAGCTCGGCATATTCCGCAGGCCCTGAAGCCGTACTTGCTCGCGGTTCGCTGTCGGTCGCGTTGAACAGCCTGCGGCACGCGCGTACGCGTGGCCCAGGTATGGGTGATCCTGGCAGTCGTGGATCAAGGGCCGGGTCTTGCGTGGCCCGCCAGCTGTAGGCGTGCCGGCAAGCGGACGGATGTCCAACAACCGCGGGGCACCGCTCTGCCGGTGATCCCATCCTGGCGGCCTCCAACTCAGGAACTCAGAGGGTTCCCCGGAGGCAATTCCTGAATTGGCCTCCGGGTCGGCATGCGTTGCCGGTGGGGTAGCCCGGTGCGGGCTTCAGTCCCGCGGATGCCTTGGCGTTGGTGGAGCCCCACCGTTGTCCGCCCGGGCTCCTGAGGCGGACGATCCGGTAAACGCCAAAAAAATAGTGGTACCCGAAAACCCGGGTGGCCCCTCTTACCCTACAGAAGGGCTTCGTGTCTTCGTACCCGAGGCGGCTGCGGCGGCAGTCGCGCGATGTGGATTCCCGGAGGGGCGTCGAGGGTGAGCACGGGATTTGTACAGAAACTGTTTGTCGCGCACGCCGAGGTGCTGAAGGCGTTCTTTCAAAAGCGCCTGCGGTCGAAGGCAGAGGCTGCGGACCTGGCACAAGAGGTCTACCTGCGCATCCTGCGCGTGGACTGGACGGCCGTCCGGAACCCGGAGGGCTATCTGTACACGGTAGCGGGCAACCTGCTGAAGGAACAGCGCATTGTCGAACAGCGGCGCTCGCGCCTGGACGATGCCGAAGACCCCTCGCTTGCATTGCAGCTCGCGGAACTCCCCTCCTTCGATAGCGAGATCGACTCCGAGAGTCGCCGGAAACGCCTCCTCGAGGTGCTTGAGCAGCTTCCGAAGGACTGCCGCGCGGCGGTCGTACTGCAGTATCGCGACGGACTCAGTTATCAGGAG
>CAYWMY010000179.1:0-6421 GCA_964459405.1 uncultured Steroidobacteraceae bacterium
GGGCTCGCCCGCCGTGACCTCCTCTTCACGTACGCGCACCACGATGCGCGAGGCGTCCACCGAGTCGACGACGCCGCCGCGGCGCGCGACCACGGTCACGCCCGAGTCGGTCGCCACGGTACGCTCGATGCCGGTGCCGACCAGCGGCGTGGCGGCGCGTAGAGTCGGCACCGCCTGGCGCTGCATGTTGGAGCCCATCAGCGCACGGTTCGCGTCGTCGTGCTCGAGGAACGGAATCAGCGACGCGGCAACCGAAACGATCTGCTTCGGCGAGACGTCCATGTATTCCATGCGTTCACGCGACATGAGCGTGAATTCGTTCTGGTAGCGGCAGGAAACCAGGTCGTCGACAAGGCAGCCCTCGGAGTCGAGCGCCGCGTTCGCCTGGGCGATGACGAACTCCGCCTCCTCGATCGCCGACAGGTAGTCGACCTCGTTCGTGACGCGACCGTCGCGCACGCGCCGGTACGGCGTCTCGAGGAACCCGTACTTGTTGGTGCGCGCGTAGACCGCGAGCGAATTGATCAGGCCGATGTTCGGTCCTTCCGGCGTCTCGATGGGGCACACGCGGCCGTAGTGAGTCGGGTGCACGTCGCGCACCTCGAAGCCGGCCCGCTCGCGCTTGAGACCACCCTCGCCGAGCGCCGAGACGCGGCGTTTGTGCGTGACCTCGGACAGCGGGTTGTTCTGGTCCATGAACTGCGACAGCTGCGAGGACCCGAAGAATTCCTTGACCGCTGCCGCGACCGGCTTGGCGTTGATCATGTCCTGGGGATTGATCTCCTCGCTCTCCGCCAGTGTCAGGCGCTCCTTGACCGCGCGCTCGACGCGCACGAGACCGATGCGGAACGCGACCTCCGCCATCTCGCCCACGCAGCGCACGCGGCGGTTGCCGAGGTGGTCGATGTCGTCGACCTTGCCGTCACCATTCTTGATGGCAAGCAGTGTGCGCAGCACGTCGATGATGTCCGACGGCCCGTCCGCGTACTTCTCGTACAGCCGGCGCGCGGTCTCGTCCTTGCGCTGCTCGAGGTAGGTCTTGAAGTAGCGGCTGTCGAACAGGATGCCCGGCTGCTCGAGCCAGGCATCGGCTTCGGCACCCGTCAGGCCGTCCGGCACCTCGCGATTCACGCGGCGGTTGAACTTCATGCGGCCGACCGCCGACAGGTCGTAGCGCTCGGTGTTGAAGAACAGGTTGTGGAACAGGTTCTCCGCGGCGTCCTTGGTCGGCGGCTCGCCGGGACGCATCATGCGGTAGATCTCGATCAGCGCCTCGAGCCGCGTCTTCGAGGGGTCGATGCGCAGCGTATCCGAGATATAGGGGCCGCGGTCGAGATCGTTGACGTACAGAGTCGCCAGTTCCTCGACCTCGGCCTCGATCAGCTTGTTGACCGTCGCGGTCGTCAGCACCTCGTTGGCCTTCGCCAGCACCTCGCCGGTCTCGCGGCTGAATACGTCGTGCGCCAGGATCTTTCCGTGCAGGTACTCGGCCGGCACCGCCAGCCGCTCGACGCCCGCTTCCTCGAGCTGCCGTACGTGGCGCGCCGTGATGCGCCGGCCGGCCTCGACGATGACCTTGCTGCCGACGCGGATCTCGAAGGCCGCGGTTTCGCCGCGCAGGCGCTCGGGGATCAGCTTCAGTTCGGCACCGTCCCTCGACAGGTAGAACACGTTCTTGTCGAAGAACAGGTCGAGGATCTCCTGGTCGTTGTAGCCCAGTGCACGCAGCAGGATGGTGACCGGCAGCTTGCGGCGCCGGTCGATGCGTGCGAACACGCAGTCCTTGGCGTCGAACTCGAAGTCGAGCCACGAGCCGCGATACGGGATGATGCGTGCCTGGAACAGCAGCTTGCCGGAGCTGTGGGTCTTGCCCTTGTCGTGATCGAAGATCACGCCGGGCGAGCGGTGCAGCTGCGAGACAATGACGCGCTCGGTGCCATTGACGATGAATGTGCCGTTCTCGGTCATCAGCGGCATCTCGCCGAGATAGACCTCCTGCTCGATGGCTCGCTTCACGCGCGTCGCGCCCGGAGACTCCTTGTCGTAGATGCGCAGCCGGACCTTGACGCGCAGCGGGGCAGCGTACGTCAGGCCGCGCAGCTGGCACTCCTTGACGTCGAACACCGGCTCGCCGAGGTAGTAGTACAGGTACTCGAGCACGGCGTGCCCGGAGTAGCTCTTGATCGGGAACACGCTCTGGAACGCCGCGTGCAGGCCCGCGCGCTTCAGGCTGCGGCCGATGAGGGCCTTCTCCTCGGCCTCGGACAGCAGCTGACCGGAGCCGCCCGCCGCCCGCGCCTCGTCGCCGCCCCGCAGCGACTCATGCAACCGGCGCGATTCGTCGATCTGCAGAAACGTCGCGTAGGACTCGGTCTGGATCGCCAGCAGCGGCGGCACGCCCAGAATGCTCGGTCGATTGCCGAAATTCTTGCGGATGCGCTTCTTCTCGGTGAACGAATAAGCCATCGGATCACCCTCTCATCTGGCACCGCACCCCTTGGTGGACGATGCGGCAGACCGCGCCGACGGCGCAGGCCCGGAAAAACCCTGGAAATGCCAAAACGCCGGCAGCGGCTCCCGCAGCTTCCATGGTGGAAGCCACGGGGCCGCACCGGCCATCACCGCACCGGGCACTGGCCCCGTGCATCGCGGACTTACTTGACCTCGACAGTCGCGCCCGCGTCTTCCAGCTGCTTCTTGATCTTGTCGCAGTCGGCCTTGGATATGGCTTCCTTCACGGTGGACGGCACGCCCTCGACCAGGTCCTTCGCCTCCTTGAGGCCCAGGCCCGTGATCTCGCGGATGACCTTGATCACACCAACCTTCTTGTCGGCGGGGTAGGCCGTCATGACGACGGTGAACTCGGTCTTCTCCTCGACTACCGGGGCAGCCGCGGCGGCGCCGGCGGCAGCGACCGCAGCCACGGGGGCAGCAGCAGTCACGCCGAACTTGTCTTCCATCATCTTCACGAGGTCGACGATCTCCATGACCGTCATGTTCGAGATCGCCTCGAGAATGTCTTCCTTCGATGCAGCCATTGTGTTGTCTCCGATGAAACGATTCTGATGTGAGTCGGTGTCAGTGCAGACGGCGCGGGCCCGAAGGCCTCACGCCGCGGACTTCTGGTCCTTGACCGCGGCGACCGTACGCACGAGTTTCGCGTGCGGCTCGGCCAGCGTGCGGACGAACTTCGAGATCGGCGCCTTCATCACGCCGAGCAGCATTGCCAGCGCCTGGTCACGGGTCGGCAGGCTCGCGACCTTGTCCAGATCCCCGGCGGGCAGCATCCGGCCGCCCAGGGATACCAGCGTCGGCACGAGCTTGTCGTTGTCCTTCGCGAACGCCTTGACGATGCGGGCAGCAGCGCCCGGATCGTCCTTGGCGAACGCGAGGATCAACGGGCCCTTCAGCGCGCCGGAGATGCACTCGAACTGCGTGCCGGTCACGGCCCTGCGGGCGAGCGTGTTCTTCACGACCCGCATGTAGACGCCCGAGCCGCGCGCTCTGGCGCGCAGCTCGGTCATCTGCGAGACGGAAAGCCCACGGTTCTCCGCAGCGACCACCGACAGCGCGCTACTCGCCACGACGGCGACCTCGTCGACCATCGCTTTCTTGTCTTCCAGCGAAAGTGGCATGAATCCTCCTGAGAGAAGATCGACCCGGGCGCGCCGCGAACGACGCACCCACCCTTGCGGCCCGCGCGGGGATGGATCCCGACCGGGCGCTTCGTCCATCCGCGCCCCGGGCACGGACGAACGACTGATGGTGACCTTCACCAGCGAGACACTGACTCGGGTGACACCATCTGCGCAGGCGACCATTAAGGGGGCCTCGCCCCGCCTGCGGTCTTAGATGGCCCGGCGACCCTTGCGGGCGCCGGCCCTTCCATCGATCCCCTACAGACCGAGCGTCGAACGATCCACGGCAACGCCGGGACCCATCGTCGACGACACGGTGACCTTCTGAACGTAGACGCCCTTCGACGTCGACGGCTTGACCTTCTGCAGATCGGCGAGCAACGCCGCGAGGTTCTCCCGCAGCTGGGCCGGCTCGAAGCTCGCTCTGCCGATGGTGCAGTGAACGATGCCCGCCTTGTCGCAGCGGTAGCGCACCTGCCCCGCCTTGGCGTTCTTCACGGCGCCGGCGACGTCAGGCGTCACGGTGCCGACTTTCGGGTTCGGCATCAGGCCGCGGGGCCCCAGGATCTGTCCGAGCGCACCCACCACGCGCATGGCATCGGGGCTCGCGATCACAACGTCGAAATCGAGCTGGCCGCCCTTGACGCGCTCCGCGAGGTCCTCCATGCCGACGATGTCGGCACCGGCCGCACGGGCGGCGTCGGCGTTCTTGCCCTGTGTGAACACGGCGACGCGCACGGTCTTGCCGATGCCATTCGGCATCACCGTCGAGCCACGCACCTGCTGGTCCGACTTGCTGGCATCGACCCCCAGATTGACGGCGACGTCGACGCCCTCGTCGAACCTGGCGGTCGCGAACTCCCTGACGAGCGCCAATGCGTCGTCGATCCCGTATTGCTTGCCCGGGACGAGCCGTTCCTTCCACGGCTTCTGGCGCTTGAACACGGCGGCCATTTACCTGCCCTCCACGTCGACGCCCATGCTGCGGGCGCTGCCGGCGATGGTATTGACGGCCGCATCGAGGTTCGCGGCAGTCAGATCCGGCATTTTCACCTTCGCGATGTCCTCGAGCTGATTGCGCGTGATCCTGCCGACCTTCGCGGTATTGGGCGTGCTCGAGCCCTTCGGAATGCCGAGCGCCTTCGCGATCAGCACGGACGCCGGCGGCGTCTTCAGGATGAACGTGAAGCTGCGGTCGCTGTAGACCGTGATCACGACCGGGGTCGGCAGGCCCTTCTCGAGGCTCTGCGTCGCAGCGTTGAACTGCTTGCAGAACTCCATGATATTGACACCCTGCTGACCGAGCGCGGGACCCACGGGCGGGCTGGGATTGGCCTGCCCGGCCGGGATCTGCAGCTTGATATAGCCTTGAACCTTCTTCGCCACTGCATCACTCCTTCGGGTGCTGGCGCCTCACGGCTCCCCGATACTGCGGCCCGCACGCGGCGGGCCCGATGCCCGGGCCGGTCACCCGCCCCGGGCCGATCTCACGCCTTCTCGACCTGCGAGAAGTCCAGCTCGACCGGCGTCGAGCGGCCCAGAATCTGCACGGCGACCTGCAGCCGGCTCTTCTCGTAGTTCACGCTCTCGACCACGCCGCTGAAGTCGTTGAACGGACCGTCGGTGACGCGCACGACCTCGCCGGCCTCGAACAGGACCTTCGGTCGCGGCTTCTCGGCGCCTTCCTCGACGCGCCGCAGGATCGCCATCGCTTCCTTCTCGGTGATCGGTGCCGGCTTCTCCGGCGTGCCGCCGATGAATCCGAGCACCTTCGGCGTTTCCTTCACGAGATGCCAGGTCTCGTCGTCCATCTCCATCTGCACGAGAACGTAGCCCGGGAAGAACTTGCGTTCACTCTTGCGCTTCTGCCCCTCGCGCATCTCGACCACTTCCTCGGTCGGCACGAGGATGTCCCCGAACTTCGGGTCGAGACCATGCAGCTTCACCCGGTCCTTGAGGGCCTGGGCCACCTTGTGCTCGAAATTCGAGTAGGCGTGGACGACGTACCAGCGCAGCGCCACGATGCTTCAGCCTCCGTTCCCGAGGAGCCTTTCGGTGCCCCAGGCCAACAGCCAGTCAACGATCCAGAAAAACGCACCCATGACCGCGACGAAAACGAACACGATGCCCGTGGTCTTCAGCGTGCGCTCGCGCGGCTCCCAGACCATCTTGCGGAGTTCGACCCGCGAGTCCATGACGAACTGCCACGCCTTCCGGCCCGGCGCCGACCACACGGCCACCACCAGACCCAGTGCCAACCCGGCGACGAACGCCAGCACCTTCACGACTGCCGGCAGGTCTCCGAGCAGGTAGAAGGCCGCGATCCCGCCACCCACCGCAACGGTGGCCAGCGCGAGCTTGGCGACGTCGAGCGCACCGATGCCGCCCGCTTGAACCTGTTCGCTCATCTGCCTTCTTTCGTCCGGAGACGCAACCGCCATCGACCGGTGGCAGGGCAGGAGGGAATCGAACCCCCAACCTGCGGTTTTGGAGACCGCCGCTCTGCCAATTGAGCTACTGCCCTTCGCAAACGGCTGGCTATTGCCAGGGCCCCTTTCGATCGAATCCGCCAGCGGGTCGATCCAGGGGGCCAAACCCTCGGTAACCGGTCGATCGTCGCGTCTGTCGTTACCCTTCGTATCATGTTGAGGTCGCGGGACCTCGCGGCTCGCAACCCTCGCCTCGCGGCACACTCTTCAGCCGGCCTTCCCGGCGGCCGCTGCAGCTCTGTCTGCACTTCCCGGCCCCTTTTCGGGGCCTCAGTCCGGCGCCAACGGGGCCGA
>CAYWMY010000180.1:0-6352 GCA_964459405.1 uncultured Steroidobacteraceae bacterium
CCTGACGAACTCGGCGTAATCCGTCTGCTCGATGACCGCGAGCGTCATGACGACCTGTACGGGAACAACGTCTGCGAGAAGCTCGCCCGGAAAGGCGGCGCTGCGGACTGCCGCGAGACGCAGTTCGTCGATCGCCTTGCGCGCGGTGTCGAGAAGGAATTCCCTGCCGCCGATGACGAAGCTCGGATCGAGGGTGTCTTCGGTGAATGGCAGATAGATGATCGGCTTCGCGGTCCGGACGACGGCCCTCCACTGCTTCTTCTTGATACGAGCGCTGTCGAAGACCGGGAACTTCCTGCCATAGACCCTGAGTGCGTCTCCATCCCTGGAGAAGGCGAACATCAATCGCTCAGCACCCGTTCCCTTCACATGCCGTGCGCGGAGTCCGGGCGTGCGCACGATGAACGGCATGGGCCTGCCGCCGGGCCTCCATTTGACGGGAGGGCGGGGGATCTCGATGTGGGCCAAGGTCCATTCCTGCTTCGCTTCGCTCCACAGGGCGAAGACGACCGGACGTCCACGCAGCGCTTCCTTCCTTCCCTTGCGGGTGAAGACATACTGGAGCTCGACGTCGCGAAGCAGTGACTGTGCCTCGGAGACGAGATCGCGGATCACTTCGTGACGCTGCCGGACCCGCGCCCTGACGATGATCTCGGCGAGCTCATCGGCAGCGCGAGGGGTGTCGCGACGCTCCGACTCGGCGACGGCGAGCGGAACCTCTTCCTCTCCCTCCAGCGGACTCACGCGATCCGACGGCCGTTCCTGTTCCTCCTGGAGAACGATCTCCTCGCCGAGGACAGGCGGCTCCACCTCCGTGAGGGCGCCACCCGTCGTCGTACAGGCCGCACAGGTCAGGAAGCCCAGGACGAGAAGGGCACGCGCGGCCCGGCGTACGGCGAGCGTGTGCATGCAATCTTCCATCGGTGAACAGGGGAGAGGAGCACTGCCTGCGGATAGTACTCAATCATCCGGCTTCGTCGCAGGCCGGGATGCGTGATCCTCGTCGCATCCGGGACGACGGCGCTGCGGGCCTGCCCGGGCACCGATCCGAGCTACAGCGGCCGGTCTCCATCCGCGTCCCTGATCCGCGTCGGCAGGCCCATGCCGGCCAGCAGTTCCAGGAAGGGTCGCGGCGGCAACTCCTCGACGTTCACCATCCTGCGCACGTCCCACCGGCCGTCCGCGATCAGCAGCGCCGCCGCCACGGGCGGCACGCCCGCGGTGTAGGAGATGGCCTGGCTGCCGAGCTCGCGATAGGCATCGGCATGGTCGGCGATGTTGTAGATGAACAGCTCGCGCTCCGCACCGTTGCTGGATCCCTTCACCCGATCGCCGATGCAGGTCTTGCCGGTGTAGTCCGGCGCCAGCGAGGAAGGGTCGGGCAGCACGGCCTTGACGACCTTGAGCGGTACGACTTCCTGTCCATCGGCTGTCCTGACCGGCTGTTCCGACAGCAGGCCCAGGTTCTTCAGGACCGTGAACACGGTGATATAGCGCTCGCCGAATCCCATCCAGAAGCGGATGTCGGGCACTCCCATGTTCCGGGACAGCGAGTGGATCTCGTCGTGGCCGGTCAGGTAGGTGGTTCTCGTCCCGACCACCGGCAGGTCCCAGTCTCTGCGGACCTCGAACATCCTGTTCGAGGTCCACTGGTTGCCCTGCCAGGACCAGACCTGCCCTGTGAACTCACGGAAATTGATCTCCGGATCGAAGTTGGTCGCGAAATACCGGCCGTGCTCGCCGGCGTTCACATCGATGATGTCGATGGAGTCGATGTGGTCGAAGTACTCATCCTTGGCGAGCCGCGCGTAGGCATTGACCACGCCGGGATCGAATCCGCAGCCGAGGATGGCGGTTACGCCCGCCTTCCCGCAGTCATCGCGCCGCTTCCACTCGTAATTGCCGTACCACGGCGGGGTTTCGCAGATCTTCAGCGGATGTTCATGGATCGCCGTGTCGATGTAGGCCGCGCCCGTCGCGATGCAGGCCGACAGCACCGACATGTTCACGAACGACGCACCGACGTTGATGACGATGCTGGCACCGGTCTTCCGGATCAGCGCGATCGTCGCCGCCGTGTCGAGCGCATCGAGCGCGTGTGCCTCGAGTGTCCCGTGCTGCCCGGGCGCCTGCTTCTCGAGGACCGAGCGGACGATGGCCTCGCATTTTCCGACGGTCCGCGAGGCGATGTGGAGATCGCCAAACGCGTCGTGGTGCTGCGCGCACTTGTGAGCGACGACCTGGGCCACGCCGCCCGCCCCGATGATCAGCACGTTTCTCTTCATTTCCGTCGACCGTCTCCCTTCTGGAGTGATGAATCGCCCGTGCCACGCGGCCGGGCGGACTCAGGATGCATGGGTACCTGTGACCACGGCATCAGGACAGGCCCGCGAGATAGTCCTGGTATGTGAATTCCCGGACGACATGCAGCCGGCCGTCGAGTTCGCGCACGACGATCGACGGCATCTGCAGGCCGTTGAACCAGTTCTTCTTGACCATGGTGTAGCCGCCCGCGTCCTCGATGGAGATCCGATCGCCCGGTTCCAGTTCGTGCGCGAAGCTGAACTCTCCGAACACGTCGCCGGCCAGGCACGACCGGCCGCAGATCGTGTAGCGGTGTGGTCCCGCATCGGGTGAGACTCTGGCGCTCTGCCGGTAGACGAGCAGGTCGAGCATGTGGGCCTCGATCGAGCTGTCGACGATCGCGAGATGCCTGCCATTGAACAGCGTGTCGAGAACCGTGACCTCCAGTGTCGTGCTCCGGGTCACCGCCGCTTCACCGGGCTCCAGATAGACCTGTACACCGTGGCGATCCGAGAAGGCCTTGAGCCGCTGGCAGAATGCCTCCACCGGGTAGTCCGCGCCGGTGAAATGGATGCCGCCGCCGAGGCTGACCCAGTCCACGCGCCTGAGCAGCGCGCCGAACTGCGCCTCGACCTGCGCCAGCGTGCGATCGAAAAGCCCGAAATCCACGTTCTCGCAGTTGTTGTGGATCATGAAGCCGTTGATCCGGTCCATCACCGCCTCGACGCGTTCCACGTCCCGCTCTCCGAGCCGGCTGAACGGCCGCGCGGGATCCGCAAGATCGAAACGGGACGTACTGATGCCGGGATTGAGACGCAGGCCGCGCGGCAGCGTGCCGGTCCTGCCGGCGAAACGCTCGAGCTGGCTCACGGAGTTGAAGATGATCTTGTCGGCGCTGGCGACGACCTCGTCGATCTCACGATCGGCGAAGGCGACGCTGTAGGCATGGGTTTCACCGCCGAACTTCTCGCGGCCGAGCCTCACCTCGTAGAGCGAGGACGAGGTCGTGCCGTCCATGTACTCGCGCATGAGGTCGAACACCGACCACGTTGCGAAACACTTGAGCGCGAGCAACACCCGGGCGCCGGAGTGTTCGCGGACGTGCCGGATGGTTCTCAGGTTGCGGAGCACCGCGCTCTTGTCGATCAGGTAGTAGGGTGTGTCCATCATCGAGGTGTCGAAGCTTCTGCTGTGCCGGCCTGTCAGGCGGGCCAGCCTCATGCAGGAGAGGTCGGATCGTCGGGAGCCATGGTCTGCCGTCGGAGGTCATCGAGCCAGCCACCGGCCGGTCGTGCCGGCGGCCTGGATCAACGACCGATCAGCAGGAAGATCAGGACTGCGGCTGCGGCTGCGGCTGCGAGTGCAAGGGCGCGGGGGCCGCGCGCACGATCAGTGCTCTGGCGCTGTTCCCCCGGCGCTTGCCTGCGGTGCAGGACAGCGCAGCGACCGCGCGAGCGGCAGTTTCGGAGCGTACGTTCCTGCGAACGTCGCAGAACACCTTCGCAGCAGCCGCGCGGACGCGCGGGGCGAAGGCTTCTTCCATTTGGGTGGCATCCAGTTCGACTGGGCCCATCCCCAATTGGAAGAGGGCGTCGTGAGACATGGCGTCCTCCCCAACCAGCAGATGAAACCGGCAACAGCGCGCATGGCTTATAGCACTGTTGCGCCGGAATTCAATAGTGGCTGACCCCGGGCGCGCGGTGCGCCGCGTCAACCGCGGCGTACTTCGGGCGTTCCAGCGTCTGAAGGGTCCGCTCGAACGGGCCGCTGGGTGGAGTTCCCGAGCATGGCGCATCGATTCCGGTTGTCCGGGCCGCTGATCGCGGCACTGCTGGTCCTGCCGCTCGCGGCCTCGGCCGCGCCACCGCCCGGGGACATCGTTGAGGGGCCGGAGGATGGGTCCGCCGCGGCGGCGGATGTGCCGGAC
Organism: uncultured Steroidobacteraceae bacterium; assembly: GCA_964459405.1. Lineage (GTDB taxonomy): Bacteria > Pseudomonadota > Gammaproteobacteria > Steroidobacterales > Steroidobacteraceae > CAYWMY01. The sequence continues at coordinate 4,232 of CAYWMY010000180.1, forward strand.
GTACGGTTGTATGCGTATCCCATGAACGGCCAGTCGCCGGCACAGCTCGATCGGGACCGCTACGAGTGCTATCGCTGGGCCATGAAGCAGACGGGCTTCGATCCGAGCGCCGCCGATGTGCCGCCGCACCGGCGCGTGCGCGTGGTCGCGGGACCGCCACCGGGTGAGAAGGTGCTGGCTGGCGCCGTCACGGGTGCCGTGCTGGGGGCTGCGGTTTCGCATCCGCACGATGCCGGCGATGGCGCGCTGATCGGCGCCGTTGCGGGCACCGTGGTCGGTGCTGTCGCGGCTTCCTCCGACGAAGCCGAGCGCCGGCGCCTCGATGAGGCCGAGCGGCGCCGCGAACAGGACCGGGCCGCCGCGATCGAACACAAAGCGGAGAGGTATCGCCGCGCGCTGGGTGCCTGCCTCGAAGGACGCGGATACCGCGTCCGATGACCGGAGATGCTCACATGAACCGCAGCTTCACCCGTTCCACTTTCGCGCTGCTGCTCGCGCTGGTGATCGGTGCCGTCGCCCCGCTCGAGGCCGCACAGGCCGACCGCGCGCCCGGCGCGCGCGAGTCACGCGGCCCGCGTCACGGCCACTACTACGACAATCGCCACCGCCACGGTCACTACTATCCTGCGCGTGGCAGCTACGTGCGGCATCTGCCGCCCCGGCACGCGATCGTGCACCACCACCGCGATCGCTACTACTACGGCGGCGGCGTCTGGTACCGGCACTACGGCCCGCGCTATCGCGTCGTGCGTCCGCCGGTCGGCCTGTACGTCACGGTGCTGCCGGCGTTCGCGACCACGGTCTGGTTCGGCGGCTACCCGTACTACTACGCGAACGATGTGTACTACGCCTGGCGGCCGAGCCGCCGCGTGTACGAGGTCGTCGATGCGCCGCGCGCCAGCGAGGACGCCGGCGTCATGGACAGTGAGGACCTCTACATCTATCCGCGCAATGGGCAGAGCGAGGCGCAGCAGGCCCAGGACCGCTATGAATGCCATCGCTGGGCGGTCGACGAGACCGGATTCGATCCCAGCGAGTCGGGTGGTGGCGTGGCGCGCGGCGAACGCGCCGACCGGCGCGAGGACTACTTCCGGGCACTCGCCGCCTGCATGGACGGTCGCGGCTACACGGTGCGCTGACGGCCGCGGCTCGATCATCGACGGCCGGTTCATCACGGCGGCATCGGCACACACGGCAACACGGCGTGCTGATGGCGGAGCAGGCGATGGCAGAATGCGGGCAGCCGCGGGTCTGTTTCCGCGCCACGGCCCTAAGGAATCGCCGCCATATGTCAAAGCCGACCCCGAGGTCTGTCGATATGGCAGGTCCCCGGGAAACCCATGCTGATGGCGCCCGGGCACCGCGGGCCAGTGCGGAGATCCCGACCGCTGCGGCCGGATCCCCGGTCACCGCTGCCCGCCCCGAACTCGTCCTCGTCGTGGCGCGCGCGCGCAACGGCGTGATCGGCCGCGCCAATGGCCTGCCCTGGCACCTGCCCGAGGACCTGCGGCACTTCAAATCGCTGACGATCGGCAAGCCGGTGTTGATGGGGCGGAAGACCCATGAGGCGATCGGACGGCCCCTGCCCGGGCGCGTGAACATCGTGCTCACGCGGGACCCGGGCTGGACCGCGCCGGGCGTGACCGTTGCGCATGGTCTCGATGAGGCGCTCGCGGCGGCGGGCCCGGCGCAGGAGATCATGGTGATCGGCGGTGCGGAGCTTTATCGCCAGTTGCTGCCCCATGCCAGCCGCATCGAGCTGACCGAAGTCGCCGGCGATGTCGACGGCGACACGCGCCTCGAGTCATTCCCCGATGCCGAGTGGCAGGAAACCACGCGCGAGACCCACGCGGCTGATGATCGCCACGCCTGGGGCTACAGTTTCGTCACGCTGCGCCGCCGTGCGGCACGGACGCGGGGGTGACGGCCGCGGCGGTCCGCCACGCCGAGGCTGAGCGATCCGGTATCCGGAGCCGGGTTCTGCACGGACGGGATGGCGTCGGTGTCGCGTCGAGTCCCATCGGTGCGGCATCCGGAACCTGTCGCCGCGGGTCCGGTCTGACACAATGCGCACCGCGGCATTGATGATCCTGTCAACAGACGTATGCAGACCAGATTCCA
>CAYWMY010000181.1:0-6275 GCA_964459405.1 uncultured Steroidobacteraceae bacterium
GGGTGTCAGCTTCAACGTGCCGTACCGCGACCACTTCCGCATCACGAACCTGCCCGCCGCCGAGACCCTGCGACTGGTGTTCGAACGCATCGAGGAGCTGCTGACTTCCTGGGCAGCGGGTGAAACCGAGCGTTCGCAGGCGCTGCGCCTGGTGAAATGACACGCCTGCCAGCGTCAGCCGCGCGGCCGCCGGGCTGGCTGCGCGCGCTGGCGCGGATCGGGTACCGCTCCGTCACCGGGGTGATCAATACGCGCGGTCCGGACGGCGCCACCGCAGCGGGCTCGTGTGCTGAGCCAGCGGTGTCGTCAGACTGGGCAGCCGTGAATGGACGCACCTTCTGCATGCGGACAGGGCGCCAGGGAGCGAGCCGGCCGCACGCCGACGGCAGCGACGGCCCGTGGCGAATCGCTGCGACCGCGGATGGTTCACCGTTTGGCAAGACTCGATCCTGATACCTGCGATCACCTGAACCGTGGCGGCATTGTGCTGACCGCCAACCGGCGGCAGGCCCGCTTCCTGCTGGCGCGGTATGCCGAGGCCATGCGGGAGCAGGGCCGCAGCGTCTGGCCGACTCCCGGGATCCTGCCGCTCGATGCCTGGCTGGCCACGGCGTTCCGTGAGGCCCGCGCGGCCGGGCGGGCGCCCGCCGGCCGCCTGCTCGACGAGGAAGCCGCGCTGTGGCTGTGGCGCGACGCGGTCGCTGCGGAGATGTCCGACACGTGCCATGAGCCCGCCGCCGTGGCCGCGCGGGCGCGCCGCGCATGGCTTTGCCTGCGGCTGCACGGCGGCGACCGGTCGCGCCTGGCCGCCGCGGCATGCACCGGCGATCAGCTGCTGCTGCTGCGCTGGATCCAGCGCGCGGAGACGCGGCTTGCGGAACCCGATGCGCTCGACTGCGGGCTGCTGCGGCTGCACGCGCCGGCACTGCTGCGTGCGGTGCCGCCAGCCGGAGTCCTGCTGTGCGGCCTGGATGTGTCCACCCCGGGGCTCGGTCCGCTGGCAGCGCACGGGGAGGTGTGCCGCTGGCTGCGGCCATCCTGGTGGCCGGGCGGTGCCAGGCCCGTACAGGCGTGCGCCGCCGCGGATCCCGACACCGAGCTGGAAGCGGCGATCGACTGGCTCCTGGACCGAATGCAGCAGAACCCGGAAGGGCACTTCGGGCTCATCGTGCCCGATCTAAGCGGGCAACGCGCCGAGGTCGAGCGCCGGCTCGCGGCGGCGCTGCAGCCGTCGCTGGAGCTTCCCGGCCGGCTCGATCACGACCGGGTCTTCGACGTGGCCGGCGGGGAGCCCCTCGCCGCGCGGGGTGTCATCGCGACGGCGCTGGATCTGCTGCAACTGGACACGGGGCCGCCACCGTTCGCGATCCTGACGCGCCTGCTGCGCAGCCGCTTCCTCGCGGGCAGTGAGGCGGAGCGCGGCGCGCGCGCGCGGCTCGATGTCACCCTGCGCGAGCAGCACACGAACTGCGCGTTGGCCCAGCTGGCGACGCTGGCTCACCGACGCGACTGCCCGGTATTTGCCGAACTGCTGGAGCAGCATGCCTCAGAAACACCCGCGGGAACGCAGCGCGCACCGCTGCACGAGCATGTGCGCGGGATCGCCGCAGCGCTCGAGGCCTGGGGCTGGCCGGGCCCGGGACCTCTGTGCAGCGACGTCCATCAGACCGTGCAGGAGTGGCAGAGCCGTCTGCGCACGCTCGCCGCCGCAGCCCCTCTTGTGGGCCCGGTCACACGCTCCGCGGCCGTCGGCGAACTGCTGCGTCTGTGTCAGGCACCGTTTCAGCCGGAACGCGGGCTGGCGCGACTGCTGGTCCTCGAGACGCTGGAGGACACCGGCGTACCGCTCGACGGACTCTGGGTGACCGGTCTCGGTGCCGACCGCTGGCCCAGGCCCGCGGCGCCCGATCCGCTGCTGCCCGCGGGGCTGCAGCGCACGCTCGGCATCGCGGCCGCCTTGCCGTCGCGACAGCTGCTGGAGGCGCGACGCGTACAGGCGGCCTGGCAGTGCTGCACGCGCGAGCTCGTGCTGAGCTGGCCGCGACAGCGGGATGACGCGATGCTGCTGCCGTCGCCGCTGCTGCCGCGCGCCGCGACGATCACGCCCGCTGCGGGGCGAGCACGCCGCGCCGGGCTGCAGCAGGCGGCACGGCGCGTCGAGTCGCTCGCGGACGATGTCGCGCCGGCGTTGGAGCCGGCGGCACGCGCTGCGGGCGGTGCGCGCTTGTTGGAACTGCAGGCACAGTGCCCGTTCCGGGCGTTCGCCGAACTCCGGCTCGGCGCCGGAGTCCTGGAGGAACCCGCTCCCGGGCTGCCGGCGAAGCTCCGCGGCCAGCTGTTGCACGAGGCGCTGCGCATCGTCTGGAGCGACCTCGGCGGCAGCCGCAGCCTGCACGCCCTGGATCCCGCGGAACGCGAGGCCCGCGTGGATCGCGCCGTCGCGCAGTCTGCCCAGGCGTTCGATCTCGGGCGCTTCGGTTCCCGCACCGCGGCGCTCGAGCGCGAGTGGCAGCAGGCTGCCCTCGGTCACGAGCTCGCGGCGGACCTGCGCCGGCCGGACTTCGAGGTCATCGCCACCGAGGCGACGCGTCACGTGAGACTCGCGGGTGTGCCGCTCGAGCTGCGCATCGACCGCATCGACCGCGTCGGCGCGCGCACGCTGCTCATCGACTACAAGACTTCGCGCGACGTGACCGTGCGACAGTGGTCCGGCACACGGCCCGCGGCACCACAGCTGCCGCTGTACGCTGTGACCTGCGACCCGCCCCCCGCCGGCATCGCATTTGCCGTGGTGGCTCGCGACGGCGCGGATCTCCGCGGTGTCGCGGCCGATGCCGGGCTGCTGGGAACGGCGGCCGATGTGGCTCAGTTCCCGCGCGACGCGGACGGCTGGCGTCCCGCGGACTGGCAGGAACTCTGCGCCCGCTGGCGCCAGGTGCTCTCGAGGCTGGCCGCGGACCACGCTGCCGGTGGAGCCGCCGTCGATCCGAGGGACGCCCAGGCCTGCCGCCGGTGCCACCTGAAGGTGTTGTGCCATATTTCCACCGTGGACGAAGATGACGCCGGAACGGCACCGGACTCGCAGGCCGCCGCGGTGGAGCGATCGGCATGACGGCCGCAGCGGCGCCTCCCGATGCCGGCGCGCGTGCACGGGCCGTCGATCCGGGCCGGTCGGTCATCGTGCAGGCGCCGGCCGGCTCGGGGAAGACGAGTCTGCTGGTCGAGCGCTTCCTGCGACTGCTCGCGCGCGTCGATGAGCCCGAGCAGGTTGTGGCCATCACGTTCACACGCAAGGCCGCCGCCGAGATGCGCGAACGCGTGGCCGCCGCAATCGCGTCCGGCTCGACGGTGGCGGCGAGCGCCCGGGAGGGGCGCCTCTTCGATGCGGCACAGGCAGCCCGCGCGCGCGCGGCAGCGCGTGGCTGGCAGCTCGACGAGCAGCCCTCGCGCCTGCGCATCCTGACCATCGACGCTTTCACCCACTGGCTCGCCGGCCACCAGCCCTTGACCGCGGGTCCCGGCGGCGGACTGGAGCCCGCGGACGACGCCACCCCGCTGTATCACGAGGCGGCGTACCGGACGCTGGCGGCACTCGAGTCGGATGCAGAGCTCGCCCCTGCGCTCACGACGCTGATCCGGCTGCTGAACGGCGATGCCGCCACGCTCGTGTGCCACATCGCGACGCTGCTCGCCAGACGCGAGCTGTGGCTCCCGCGGCTGCTGGCCGCAAGGCCCGGTCCGGAGCGTCGAGCCGCCACGGAGCAGCTGCTTGCGGCGGTCCTGGCCGATGAACTCGAGGCCATCCGTGCGGAGCTGCCGTCAGCGGCCGCGCGGCGGCTGCTGAGCGCCATCGCCGAGGCACTCGAACTCACGCCGGACGGCAGCCCGCTCGAAGTCCTGCGTGGTCTTTCGGAACTGCCGCCGGCCGAAGCCGGCGCGCTGTCTCAATGGCGCGCGCTCGCCGGACTGGTTCTGACAAAGGACGGCGCGCCTCGGCAGGCGCTGAGACAGCCCGACGGCTTTCCGCCCGCGGCCCGGAGACTGAAACAGCAGACACTCGAACAGATCGATGCGATCGCCGGCGACGCGACACGACGAGCCGCTCTGCACCGTGTGAGAAAACTGCCGCCGGCGCAGTACACCGACGCCGAATGGCACACCATCGCCGCGCTGTACGAGGTGCTGCTGCGTGCCGCGGCCGAGCTGCAGCAGGTGTTCGCGGCGCGTGGCCGCGTCGATCATGCGGCGGTCGCCGCGGCCGCGCGCGAGGCGCTGGGGCAGGACGACACGCCCGGCGATCTCGCGCTGGCGCTCGACCACCGCATCCGGCACCTGCTGGTCGACGAATTCCAGGACACCTCGGCCGCGCAGGCCGCACTGCTGCGGCGGCTGGTCGCCGAGTGGCGCGCAGGGGAGGACCGCTCGCTGTTCTGCGTCGGCGACCCCATGCAGTCGATCTACGGCTTTCGCGAAGCCGACGTCACGCTGTTCCTCGAGGCGCGGCACGAGGGCCTGGGCGGCGTGCGCCTCGAGCACGAGACACTGTGCGCCAACTTCCGCTCGGCGCCCGCGGTCATCGACTGGGTCAACGCGAGTTTCGCGGAACTGCTGCCGCGCCGGGATGATTTCGAGCGCGGCGCGATCGCGTACACGCCGTGCATCGCCACGCAGCCGGCGTCGGGCGCGGATGGCGTGCACCTGCACGCCTTTCTCGATACCGACGCCGTCGATGGAGCGGCGCGCGTGGTCGATCTCGTACGGCGTGCGCTCGAAGGCGCCGAGGGCGGGACGCCGTCGGTCGCGATCCTGGTGCGCTCGCGCCTGTCGCTGCCGCCGGTGCTGGCCGCACTCGGTCGCGCGGGCATCGGCTACCGCGGCGTCGACCTGGAAACGCTCGCCGATCGCATGGCCATGCGCGATCTGCTCGCGCTGACGCGCGCGCTGCTGCACGCGGGCGATCGCACCGCATGGCTCGCGGTGCTGCGTGCGCCGTGGTGCGGGCTCACGCTCGCCGACCTGCATACCGTCGCCCGCGCGGCCACCGGCACGATCCGGGAGACTGTTGCCGCCTCTGAAGGGCTGCCGGGCCTGTCGGCCGACGGCGCGCGGCGGCTTCACGCGCTGAGAACGGCGCTCGAACCCGTGCTGCTCGAGGCCGGGCGGCTGCCGCTCGGAAGCTGGGTGCAGAGTGCGTGGCTCGCTCTCGGCGGGCCCGCCACGCTCGCGGAGCCCGTGGATCTCGACAACGCGCGGCGCTGCTTCGCGGCCCTCGACCGGCTCGAGGGGGAGGGCGGCCCGATGCCGGAGGCCTCCGCGGTCGCGGCGGCGCTGGCGCGTGTCCAGGCGGCGCCGAGCGGCCGTGCGGACGCGCGCGTGGAGGTCATGACCATCCACCGTGCCAAGGGCCTGGAGTTCGATATCGTGATTCTGCCGGATCTCGACCGTGAGGGCGGGAGCGATCCGGCGCCGCTGCTGCAATGGCAGTCCGTGGTCACGCGCCGCGGCGTGCGCGGGCTGCTGCTGGCGCCGCGAGGACCGAAAGGCGGTATCGGCGCCTCGCGAGGCGCAGCGGACGCCACGCTCCACAGCTGGCTGTGCGGCCTCGAATCCGAACGGCGGCGATTCGAACTGGGCCGCCTCGCATATGTCGCGGCCACGCGCGCGCGGCGGCAGCTGCATCTGATCGGCAATGCCATGACAAAGGTCGATGGCGACGGCGTACGAAGCGTCCGCCCGCCACAGCAGGGCTCGCTGCTGGCGCTGCTGTGGCCTGTCGTCGAACGCAGCTTCCTCGCGCAGCTCGAGGAAGCGGCCGGCACTCCGGCAGCCAGCAGCGACGCGTCTCCGGCTGCGGCAGCGCCGCTCACGCGACTGCGCTGCCCCGGTTCGCCAGCGGTCGCGCTGCCGGAGGTGCCGCAGGCGGCGCTCGCGCTACCCGCGGCGGCCACGGGCGTCATCCGGCCCGCTTTCGACTGGGCCGGCGAGGTCGCGAGCCACGTGGGCACGCTGCTGCACGCCGAGTTTCATCGCATCTGCCGCGGCGAACTCACGCTCGAGACGCTGGACTGCACGGCGCGCGCTGCCTTCTGGCGCGGTGAGCTGCTGTCTGCAGGCCTGCCGGCGGAACTGCTTCCCGGGGCGATCGCGCGCATCCGGTCCGCGCTGCGGATCACGCAGGCCGATCCCTTCGGCCGGCGGCTGCTGTCGCGCGACTGGCCGGAGCACGCCAGCGAAGTCGCGCTGTCGGGTATCGTCGACGGCCGGCTCGTCAGCGT
>CAYWMY010000182.1:0-6271 GCA_964459405.1 uncultured Steroidobacteraceae bacterium
TGGACAAGATGCAGGAGCTGATCCCGCGGCAGATGTTCGAGGTCGCGATCCAGGCGGCGATCGGCAGCGCCGTGATCGCGCGCGCCACCGTCAAGGCGCTGCGCAAGAACGTGCTGGCCAAGTGCTACGGCGGCGACGTGAGCCGCAAGCGCAAGCTGCTCGAGAAACAGAAGGAAGGCAAGAAGCGCATGAAGCAGCTGGGTACCGTGGAGATTCCGCAGGAGGCTTTCCTGGCGGTGCTGCAGGTCGGCAGGAAGTGAGGATCGGCGTCGCCGACCGGCCTGCCTGTGCGGGGCCCGCGCGCTGTGCCTGGCGCGCCCGGGCCGTGGCGCGGCGCTGCGGCGCGGAGACACGATGATCATCGATTTCGCATTCGTACTGGTGGTGCTGCTGTTCGTATCGGGCGCGATCCTGCTCGCCGACCGCCTGTGGCTGCGGGCCCGGCGGCCCGCAGGCGCCCGCGAGCCGGTGCCCGTCGACTACGCCCGTTCCTTCTTTCCGGTGATCCTGCTGGTGCTGGTGCTGCGCTCCTTCCTGTTCGAGCCGTTCCGCATCCCGTCGGATTCGATGATGCCGACGCTCGTGCAGGGCGATTTCATCTTCGTCAACAAATGGCGCTATGGTCTGCGCGTGCCCGTGCTCAACACGCGCATCGTGGCAGTCGGCAGCCCGCAGCGCGGCGACGTGATCGTGTTCCGCAAGCCGACCGAGCCGTCGGTGACGTTCATCAAGCGACTCGTGGGGCTGCCCGGCGACGTGATCCGCGTGGCGGAACGCGGCGTGTTCGTCAACGAGGCGCTCCAGCCGCTGCGGCTCAACGGCCTCTACGAGGGGCCGAAGGAATCGCTGTATCCGTTCACGGTCGTGGCCGAGGAACGGCTCGACAGCGCGCGGCACCGCATCATGCTGGATCCCGCGCGCCCCGCGGCGCTCGGTGAATGGCGTGTGCCCGAGGGCCATTACTTCTTCATGGGTGATAATCGCAACAACAGCCGCGACAGCCGCTTTCCCGAGGTGGGGTTCGTGCCGGAGGCGAACATCGTCGGGCAGGCCGTCGTGATCTGGCTGTCGTTCAGCCCGGACAAGGGGCGGCTGCTGTTGTGGGAGCGGATGGGATCCGGAATCGACTGAAGGCTGAAGACGTGGGGGGAGGAGTCGACATGCGTCGCTTGCAGTCTGGTATGACGTTTCTGGGCGGGCTGGTGCTGGTGCTCGTCGTCGGTGGCTGGGTCTACGTTGGCATCAGGCTCGTGCCCATCTACCTGAACTACATGAAGGTCGCGGGCACCCTGGACAAGGTCAAGGACGAGTTCAGTGCCAACCCGTCGAACAACGAGTCCGCCATCCGCAAGGCCGTCGAGCGGCATTTCGACATCGAAAGCGTCGACTACCCCAGCTTCAAGGACATCGTCATCAAGCGTGAAGGCAAAGTGTTCCGGGTCACGGCGGACTATGACGACGTTGCGGCGATCGCAGGCAGCATCTCGGTGCTGGTTGAGTTCGACCGCAGCGTCGAAGTGCCCGCCAACTGACCGTCCCGCGGCGGACAGCACGATGCCGGCGGCGGCCGAGTGGTTGCGCGATCGCCTTGGCTACGACTGCCACGACACCGCGCTGCTCGAAGCGGCCCTGACCCATCGCAGTGCCGCGGCTCTCAACAACGAACGGCTGGAGTACCTGGGCGACGCCGTGCTGTCCTTCGTCGTGGCCGAACTGCTGTACCGGATGCTGCCGCGCGCACCCGAGGGTGACCTGTCGCGGCTGCGTGCCAGCCTCGTGAGCGGCGAGACGCTGGCGGCCGTCGCCGCCGAGAACGGTCTCGGCGAATGGCTCGTGCTCGGCGAGGGCGAGCTCAAGTCCGGTGGCCATCGCCGCAAGTCGATTCTCGCCGACGCACTCGAGGCGCTGGTGGGTGCGGTCTACCTCGACGGCGGCATGGAACCGGCACGCGCCGTGGTCGAACGGCTGTTGGGGCCGCGGCTCGAGAATCTGCCGCCTGCGGCTGAACTCAAGGACGCCAAGACGCGCCTGCAGGAGCTGCTGCAGGGTCGCGGGCAGGAACTGCCCGTCTATGCGGTGCTCGCGGCCTTCGGCCCGCCGCACCAGCAGACCTTCCGCGTGCGCTGCGAGCTGCCGGGTCGCGACCTCGCGGCCGAGGCCGAAGGCAGCACCCGGCGTCGCGCCGAGCAGGAGGCTGCGAGACTCGTGCACGAGGAACTGATGCGGCGCGAGTCCGGTCCATGAAGCCGGCGTCCCACCGGTTCGGCAGCGTGGCCCTGCTCGGGCGGCCGAACGTCGGCAAGTCGACGCTGCTCAACGCGCTGGTCGGCCAGAAGATCAGCATCGTCTCACCCAAGCCCCAGACCACGCGGCACCGCATCCTGGGGATCCTGACGCGGCCGCAGGCGCAGCTCGTGTTCCTCGATACGCCGGGGCTGCATCCCGGCCGGCAGCGGCAGCTCAACCGCGCCATGAACCGCACCGCACTGGCCGCGCTGGCCGAGGCCGACGTCATCGTGCTGGTCACGGACGCGCGTGGCTTCGGCGACGAGGACCAGGTGGCGCTCGATCACGCCGTCGCGGCGCGGCGTCCCGTGGTCCTCGCGCTCAACAAGGTCGACGCGCTGAGGCCGCGCAGCCGCCTGCTGCCGGCCCTCGAGGCGCTCGCACAGCGTCACAGCTTCGCCGCGCTGGTGCCGGTCTCGGCGACGCGCGGCGAGAACCTGGACCGGCTGCTGGCCGAGATCGAGAAGCTGCTGCCCGAGGGCCCGGCGGCCTTTCCCGAGGACCAGGTCACGGACCGCAGTGAACGTTTCCTCGCGGCCGAGATCGTGCGCGAACGACTTATGCACGCGCTGCACGACGAGCTGCCCTACGGTGTGAGCGTCGAGATCGAGCGCTGGCAGGAAAGCGACGGACGCATCGGCATCAACGCGGTGATCTGGGTGGAGCGCGAGGCGCAGCGCCGCATCGTGATCGGCGAGGGTGGGGCGCGCATCAAGGGCGTCGGTCGCGCCGCCCGGCTCGCGCTCAATGAGCTGCTGGGGCGGCGCGTGCACCTCGAACTGTGGGTCAAGGTACGCGAGAACTGGGCCGACAGCGAACAGGCGCTGCGCCAGTTCGGCTACGACCAGTGAACGGGCACTGAGGGTCTCATGCGCACGCGTCGTGTCCAGCTGCAGAACGCCTGGCTGCTGCACCAGCGCCCGTACAGCGACTCGAGCCGAATTCTCGAGCTGCTGACGCGCGATTTCGGCCGCGTGACGCTGTTCGCGCGCGGCGTGCGTGGCGGCGGCGATCGTTCGGGCTGGCGTGCCGCCCTGCAGCCCTTCAACCGCCTGCTCGTGGGCTGGTCGGGCTCCGGCGACGGCGGCAGGCTGACGGGCGCGGAGCCGGCCGGAGCGCCCACACGGCTGCCCCCGGAGCGACTGCTCATGGGCTTCTACCTGAACGAGCTGCTGCTGCGGCTGCTCGCGCGCGAGGATCCGCACGTCGCATTGTTCGACTGCTACGGGGAAGCGCTGCGGGGCCTCGAGCTCGACGCCGAGCCGGAAGCTGCGCTGCGCCGCTTCGAGCGGCGCCTGCTCGAGGAACTGGGCTACGGCATCGATTTCGAGCACGATGCAGGCGGCGCCGGGCTCGATCCGGCCGGGCACTATCGGTTCCGCGCCGGCATCGGCTTCGTGGCCGCCCGCTCCGGCGTGGCGGACGGTGCGCTGCCCGGCAGCGAGCTGCTGGCGGTCGCGGCCGAGCGCTACGAGAATGTCGCGGTGCGCAATGCCGCACGGCGCGTGTTCCGTGACGCGCTCGCCGTGTGCCTCGACGGCCGCGAGCTCGGCAGCCGCGCTGTGTTCGTCGACATCAAGCAGAGGGAGCAGGGACGGTGAGCATCGCGCTCGGCGTGAACATCGATCATGTAGCCACGCTGCGCCAGGCGCGCCGCGTGCGGTATCCGGATCCGCTGCACGCGGCGCTGCTCGCCGAGCAGGCGGGTGCGGACAGCATCACGCTGCACCTGCGCGAGGACCGCCGGCACATCCAGGATGCCGACGTGACGGCGATGCGCGCGGCGCTGCAGACGCGCATGAACCTCGAGATGGCCGCCACGGCCGAAATGCAGGCCATCGCCCTGCGTGTGCGACCCGCGGACGTCTGTCTGGTGCCGGAGCGACGCGAGGAAGTCACCACCGAGGGTGGCCTCGACGTGGCGCAGCAGCTCGCGCGCCTGCGCGATTATGTCGCGCCGCTCGCTGCCGCGGGTATCCGCGTATCGCTGTTCATCGACCCGGACGGTGACCAGATCGAGGCCGCCACACGCATCGGGGTGCCCGTCGTCGAGCTGCACACCGGCGCCTACGCCGAGGCCACGGGCCAGGCGCGGGCTGCGGAACTGCACCGGCTGCAGCTCGCGGCGCGCGAAGCGGCGGCGCGGGGCCTCGTCGTCAACGCGGGCCATGGTCTTACGCACCACAACGTGCAGCCCGTGGCGGCCATCCGGGAGATCGTCGAGCTGAACATCGGCCACGCGATCATCGCGCGTGCGCTGTTCACGGGGCTCGACGAGTCCGTGCGCGGGATGAAGCAGCTGATGCTGGATGCGCGTCGCGATCCGGACCGGCATCGCGCATGAGCGCGCGGACGCGGTGGCGCACGGGGCCCGGGGCGTGATCTTCGGTGTCGGCACCGACCTGGTCCAGGTCGAACGCGTCGAGGGCGTGTATGCGCGCTTCGGCCGGCATTTCGCCGAGCGGCTGCTGATGCCGCAGGAACTGGCCGCGTTCGAGCGCTACCGTCGGCCGGTGCGGTTCCTGGCCATGCGTTTCGCGGCCAAGGAGGCCATCGTCAAGGCCATGGGGACGGGGTTCGCGCACGGTATCTGGGTGCGCGACGTGGGCTTCGTGGCCAACAGCTGGGGCCGGCCCGAGGTGGTGTTCTCGGCACGCGGGCGGCGCGTCGCCGATGCGCTGGGCGTGGGCGAGGGGCACGTGAGCCTGTCGGACGAGGCCGGCTTCGTGATCGCGTTCGCGGTGCTGATGCGCAGGATGCCGGTGTCGTGAACTGCTTCGTCTTCGACATCGAGACCGTCCCCGACGTCGAGCTGGGCCGCCGCCTGCACGACCTGCACGAGGCCAGCGACGCCGAGGTCGCCGAGGCGATGTTCACGGCGCGGCGCGAGGCCACCGGCTCGGATTTCCTGCCCTATGAGATGCATCGCGTGGTCGCGATCGCTGCGGTGCTGCGCACCCGCGAGCAGTTCAACGTCTGGAGCCTCGGAGATCCTGGTGCGCCCGAGGCCGAGCTGGTGCAGCGCTTCTTCACGGGCGTCGAGAAGTACCGGCCGACGCTGGTGTCCTGGAACGGCACGGGCTTCGACCTGCCGGTGCTGCACTACCGCGCGCTGAAGCACGGCGTGGCGGCGCCGCGCTACTGGGACACCGGCGATCTGGATCCGGGTGCGCGCTACAACCACTATCTCGGCCGTTACCACTGGCGGCACATCGACGTCATGGACGTGCTGTCGCTGTATCAGGGCCGCGCTCGCGCGCGTCTCGACCACGTGGCGGCGCTGCTCGGCCTGCCGGGCAAGCTCGGCATGAGCGGCGAGAAGGTCTGGCCGCAGTACCAGCAGGGCGGGATCGACGGAATCCGCGCGTACTGTGAGACCGATGCGCTGAATACCTTCCTGGTTTTCCTGCGCTTCGAGCTGATCCGTGGCCGGCTCGATGCCGCGGCCTACGCCGCCGAATGCGCTCAGGTGCGCGACTGGCTCGCGGCGCGGCCCGAAACCCACTGGCGCGAATTCCTGGCCGCATGGGCTACCGGTTGAAGCGCGACGCCGCGGAGCCGATCGAGGTCGAGGTGACCTCGCTCGCGCACGACGGCCGCGGCGTGGCGCGGCACGAGGGCAAGACGGTGTTCCTGGCCGGTGCATTGCCGGGCGAGCAGGTACGATGCCTGCGCTACCGGTTGCACCGGCAGTACGACGAAGCGCGGCTCGTCGAGGTGCTGCGGGCATCGCCCGACCGCGTCACGCCGCGCTGCACGGCCTTCGGCGTCTGTGGTGGCTGCGCGCTGCAGCAGCTCGCACCGGCGCGGCAGGTGGAGTTCAAACAGGCGCAGCTCGCGGAGGAGCTCGCGCGCATCGGGCGCGTGGTGCCTGCGGAATGGCTCGCTCCGCTGACGGGCCCGGAGTGGCGCTACCGGCGACGCGCGCGGCTCGGCGCCCGCTACGTGGCCCGCAAGGATCGTGTGCTGGTGGGCTTCCGCGAGC